>CAJMQX010000009.1 GCA_905215635.1 uncultured bacterium
TGAAAAATAAGTTAATTTTTTTATCTAAGATGAGTTTAGAAAAAAAAATTAAAACGAAGTGGTTTTTGATAGCTAATTTAATTTTTGCTATTTTAATAGTAGGACTTATTAATATTGATTCTGTAATAAAAGTTTTTGGCGGAGATTTTAATGAAACTCAAGAAATTTTAGTTATTGATGAGATGAATACTTTCGATGAACTTAAGACAAGCTATTTAATGTATCAAAAGTATGTTAGTGATTATGATGATGTTACATTTACTAAATATGATAAGAGTTATGAAGAAGGAGAAAAAGAAGTAAAAGATAATGATAAAGTTTTATTAGTTATAACTTCGAATGATGAAAATTATTTGAAAGCAAAAATAATTAGTAATCAATCACTTAGTAAAATAACTAGTACACTTCTATCTTCAGCACTAACTTCAGTAAAGAGTGAAGCTCTTTTAAAAGAATATAATATTTCTAGTGAAATGTATCAAAAGATTAATTCAGGCATTGATATTGAAAATGTTGTGCTAGATGAAGAAAATAGTGAAGATAATTTAGCAGTTGCTAGTGTTATGCAAATATTAATGTTACCAATATTTATGCTTATTATGTTTTTGGTACAAATGATTGGAGCAGAAGTAAATGAAGAGAAGTCTACTAAGAGTATGGAAATTATTATTTCTAATGTAAGTCCTAAAATTCATTTTATGTCTAAAGTTATCTCTTCAAATTTATTTGTAATTATTCAAGGATTGTTATTGATAGTTTATGTTGTTATAGGTGTAGTACTTAGATATATTTTATGTGGTGGATCTTTAATGGGAGAGTTTGATTCAGAAATTACTGATGTAGTTAGTTCTTTGTCTTTAGCGGGAGTTACTAATACTTTAAGTTACATGATACCAATAATTTTAATTATGATGCTTTTAACATTTGTAGCTTATTCATTATTAGCAGGTGTACTTGCTAGTATGACTACTAACTTAGAAGATTTTCAGCAATTACAAACACCAATTGTAATTGTGTCTTTAGCAGGATATTATTTATCAATGATGGCTGGTTTCTTTAAAGGAAGCTTATTCGTTAGAATAATGAGTTATATTCCATTTGTATCAGTTATGTTGACACCTACATTATATGTAATGGGAGAGATAACTTTATATGATTTAATAGGTAGTATAGTACTTTTAATAGGAACAATATATTTACTTATAAAATATGGACTTAGAATTTATAAAGTAGGAATTTTAAATTATTCACAAAGTGGACTTTGGAAGAAAATGTTTAAAGCTATAAAAGAAAAGCCAGTAGAGTAGATATTATGAAGTATATCAATGATTTTTTAGAATATATAGAAGTTATTAAAAAACATAGTAAAAATACAATTATAAATTATCAAGGTGATATAGTAGATTTTTTTGAATATGTTAACCATGATATTTTAAATATTTCAAAAGATAATGTTAGTGAATATTTGAATAAACTTTATGAAGAAAAACTTAGTAAAAGTTCAATAGCAAGAAAGCTTACTAGTTTAAGAATGTTTTATGATTATTTAGTTGATATGAATATAACAGAAGAAAATTGTTTTAAAAGTATTAAAAATCCTAAAAAAGATAAAGTGTTACCAAAACTAGTTAAAGATAATGATGTTCAGAAAATGTTTTTAATTCCTGATACGAGAAAAGCAATTGGACAGAGAAATTTACTTGTTATTAGAATGCTGTATGCTACTGGTATAAGAGTATCAGAATTAGTTGATATAAAAATTAAAGATATTAATATATATGACCATACGATAAGAATAATGGGTAAAGGTAGTAAAGAGAGAATGGTTATCTTTGGGGAATATACTGAAGATGATTTGAAGAAATATTTAAAAGATGGTCGTAAGGAATTAGATAAAAAACATAGTGAATATTTGCTACTTAATAAAGATGGAAATAAGTTAAGTGATAGATATGTTAGAAAAATAATCGACGATATTATTATAAAAGCTAGTATTGAAATGCATGTTAGTCCACATATGTTAAGGCATACTTTTGCAACTCAAATGCTTAATAATGGAGCAGATTTAGTTTGTGTAAAAGACTTATTAGGACATGAATCTCTTAATACCACTAGTATTTATACACATGTATCAGATGATAAGATTAGAGAAATATATGAAATGGCTCATCCAAGAGCACATAAAGAGTAGTTTATATAAGGAGTGAAATAATGGCAAAACTATATTATAAATATGGAGCAATGAAAAGCGGTAAAACAACAGATATAATAAAGACATATTATAATTATCAAGAGAAAGGACTTAAAGTTTTAATTGTGAAACCTGGTGATGATAAGAAGGCTGGTGGTAGTATTCTTAGTAGATCTGGATCTTCACTTGAATGTGATTATGTAGTAGGAAAAGATGAGAATATTTATTATTTGATAGCTAATCATATAATAGAAAATAATTTAGATTGTATTATTGTTGATGAAGCACAGTTTTTAACTGAAAAACAAGTAGATGAATTATCTGATGTGGTAGATAATTTAGATATTCCAGTACTTTGTTATGGACTTAGAGCTGATGCATTTACACATTTATTTCCGGGAAGCAAGAGATTGTTTGAAATAGCAGATGTAATTGAAGAGTTAAAAGCAATATGTGTATGTAAATCAAAAGCTACATATAATTTAAGACTTAATAGAATTGATGGTGAATTAGTTCCAGTATTTTTTGGAGAACAGGTATCGATAGATGGAATTGATGCTGAATATGATTCTGTATGCCGTGTATGCTATAAGAAATTAAAGAAAGATATTATAAAATATAAAGATAATAAATAGTTTTGTTAACTAGAAGTAAAAAGTCATGTTTTAAAATAAATTTTAGAACATGACTTTTGTTTGAAATTACTTTAGTTAAATCTTTTTAATTATTTTAAAAAGTAGTTAAATAGATGTAAATTTTTTAAATAATTATTGATAAATTATACTTATTTTGATATGATTGAAAGTGCATAGGAAAGGATTGATATATATGAAGTATGTTTATGCGTTTAAAGAAGGAAATGCTAGTATGAGAAACTTACTTGGTGGTAAAGGTGCTAACTTAGCAGAAATGACTGTTTTAGGATTACCAATACCTCAAGGATTTACAGTTACAACAGAAGCATGTACTGAATACTACAATCAAGGAAAGAAAATTTCTTCAGAGATTGAAAAACAAATTTTTGATGCTTTAGCAGAGCTAGAAAAATTACAAGGTAAGAAGTTTGGAGATGTTAATGATCCATTACTTGTATCTGTTAGAAGTGGTGCTAGAGCTAGTATGCCAGGTATGATGGATACTATCTTAAATTTGGGACTAAATGATGAGGCAGTTGAAGGATTTGCTAAAAAAACAAATAATCCTAGATTTGCATATGATAGCTATCGTAGATTTATTCAAATGTATTCTGACGTAGTTATGGAAGTTAATAAATCTTTCTTTGAAAAGATTATTGATGAATTAAAAGAAGAAAAAGGAATTAAATATGATACTGAACTTACAGTTGAAGATTTAAAAGAATTAGTTAAGAGATTTAAAAAAGTATATAGTGATCACATGAATGGTGAAGAATTCCCACAAGATGCTAAAACACAACTTATGGGGGCTGTTAAAGCTGTATTTAGATCATGGGATAACCCAAGAGCAATCGTATATCGTAGAATGAATGATATTCCTGGTGATTGGGGAACTGCTGTAAATGTTCAAGCAATGGTATTTGGCAATATGGGTAATACTTCTGGAACAGGAGTAGCATTTACTCGTAATCCATCTACTGGAGAAAAAGGTATTTATGGTGAATACTTAATTAATGCTCAAGGAGAAGATGTTGTTGCAGGTGTTAGAACACCACAACCAATTACAAAACTTGAAGAAGATTTACCAGAATGCTATAAAGAATTTATAGAGATAGCTACTAAACTTGAAAATCATTATAAAGATATGCAAGATATGGAATTTACTATTCAAGAAGGTAAATTATATTTCTTACAAACAAGAAATGGTAAGAGAACAGCTAGAGCGGCAATTAATATTGCTTGTGATTTAGTTGATGAAGGAATGATTACTCCAGAAGAAGCTATTATGAGAATAGATGCTAAAAGTCTAGATCAATTACTTCATCCAATGTTTGATACTGAAGCACTAAAAAATGGCGAAGTTATTGGTTCAGCATTACCAGCATCTCCTGGTGCAGCTGCAGGTAAGGTATACTTTACAGCAGAAGAAGCTAAGAAACATGGTAAGGGCGGTCTTGGAGAAAGAGTTATTCTTGTTAGACTTGAAACAACACCAGAAGATATTGAAGGAATGGTAGCTAGTCAAGGAGTTCTTACAGTTCGTGGAGGAATGACAAGCCATGCAGCAGTAGTAGCTCGTGGTATGGGAACTTGCTGTGTATCAGGATGTGGAGAAATCGTAATTGATGAAGCAAATAAAACATTTACTTTAGGAGGACATACATTTAAAGAAGGAGACTATATTTCTTTAGATGGCTCAACAGGTAAAATTTATAATGGCGATATTAAAACAGTAGATGCAACAGTATCAGGAAACTTCGGTAGAATTATGGCATGGGCTGATGAATTCAGAAGACTTCAAATTAGAACTAATGCTGATAATCCAAGAGATACTAAGAAAGCTATTGAACTTGGTGCAGAAGGTATTGGATTGTGCCGTACAGAACACATGTTCTTTGAAGCTGATCGTATTCCAAAAATAAGAAAGATGATTTTAGCTGAAACTGTAGAAGCTAGAGAAGCGGCTTTAAATGAACTTATTCCTTTCCAAAAGGGTGACTTTAAAGCAATGTATAAGGAATTAAAAGGTCTACCAATGACTGTTAGATATTTAGATCCACCACTACATGAATTCTTACCTACATTAGAAGAAGATATTAAAGCTTTAGCTAAAGATATGGGAGTTACAGTAGAACATCTTAAGAATAAGATTGATGAATTACATGAATTTAACCCAATGATGGGACATAGAGGATGTCGTTTAGCAGTTACTTATCCAGAAATTGCTAAGATGCAAACAAGAGCTTTAATTGAAGCTGCTATTGAAGTATCAGAAGAAGATGGATATGATATTACTCCAGAAATTATGATACCATTAGTAGGAGAAAAGAAAGAACTTAAATTTGTTAAAGATATAGTTATTGAAGTAGCAGAACAAGTTAAGAAAGAAAAGAAATCTGATATTCAATATCATATTGGTACAATGATTGAAATACCAAGAGCAGCACTTCTTGCTGATGAAATTGCTACAGAAGCAGAATTCTTCTCATTTGGTACAAATGACTTAACTCAGATGACATTTGGTTTCTCTAGAGATGATGCTGGTAAATTCTTAGATTCTTATTATCAAAATAAAATTTATGAATTTGATCCATTTGCTAAATTAGATCAACATGGTGTTGGAAAATTAGTTGAAATGGCTGCTAAATTAGGAAGAAAAACAAGACCAGATTTACATTTAGGTATTTGTGGAGAACATGGCGGAGAATCTAGTTCAATAGATTTCTGTAATAAAGTAGGACTTGATTATGTATCATGCTCACCTTACAGAGTTCCTATCGCAAGATTGGCAGCAGCGCAATCACAGCTAAACAAATAGTCTGATTGAGATACTATTAAAAAAGTTATTTTAAAGATTGAAATATGGTACTTTTACCTTTATATTTCAATCTTTTTTGTATAATAAAATAATTATATTAAACTTGTCTGATATAAATTATAGGATTAAGAAATATAATTTTTTCAGCGATGTCTAAATTAAAAAATATTTTAAGTTTTTAATATAATTTTGACAATTTACTATAACTTGCAATTGCTTTAAAAATATATTAAACTATATTTAGGTGAGGTTAATTAAGAAGAGTTAATATTGGAAAATTTAAAAAAGAAGTGAAAATGAAATATGATAGTTTAACAAATGAGGAATAGTTATAAAATTAAAAGATGAATTGGAGAAAAATATTAAATATATTATGGCACTTGAATATATAATTCCTGTATTTAATGATTTAAATAACAAAGGAATAAAGTTATATTCAAATTTTAGAAAAACAGTTACACATGATTGTATAGAATTAATTTATTGTGCATATTTAAGAAAGATAATTCCTTTTGAAATGGCACTTACTAAGAAAAATATAAAATTATTAGCCGAAAACTTTGAATTATTTGATATAATTTTAGACCATGAGACATTTAGAACGATTGTTTTTGAACAGTTTGAAAATGATATGGAAAGAAAAAATATGTCAGAAGTTGTTAAAATATCTCAGGAATATTATGAGGATGAAAGATTAGAATTTGACATAACCGATGATGATTTTTTACCTCAATTAAATCTATTTGATGAACTAGAAAATAAAAGAATAGAATATTTTAAGATTAAAGATAAATACGAAAAAGCATTATCAATAATAATTAATAACTATGAAAAACATAACAGATTGTCAAGAATACTAAAGCGATTATGAGGACTAATTTGAATTTAAAATAAATGATGATTTTTTATAATGTTAACTAGTAGATATATTTTTGATGATACTATTTAGTTTTATTATTAGAACATTTGATATTACATAATTTAAGAAATATTATAAAGGATGGTTGAACTATGAAGAAAATAATAGATTTACATATACATACAACTTGTTCAGATGGAGAATTAACTCCTAAGGAAGTAATTGATGTAGCAATAAAGAATAGAGTATCAGTTATTTCTATTACGGATCATGATACGATAGGGGCTTATAAAAAAGAATTATTTGATTATGCAAAAGATAATAATATAAGGATTATACCTGGAGTGGAAATATCTACTAAGAGTGATAAGTGCGGAATACATGTACTGGGATATAATATTGATTTAAATAATAAAGAATTTCAAAACAAATTAGAAAAACTTCGTAATTCAAGACATGAATATTTATATCAAGTAGCAGATAAACTTAATATACTAGGATATATTATTGATGTTACCTCACTTGATAAGATTGAAGCAGTTACTAAAGCACATATAGCTTTAGATGTAATATCTAATGATAAAAATAAAGATATATTAATGAGAGAATTTGGACATATTCCTAATAAAGGTGAGTTTATTGAGACAATTATGAATGAAGGGTGTCCAGTTTATGTTAAGAAAAATACAATAACTCCAAGAGAGGCAGTAGAATTAATAGAAGGTGCATCAGGAGTAGCAGTGTTGGCTCATCCAGTGGCTTATAAATATGAAGATAATTTGACTGATGAAGATATTGTAAATTTAGTTAATGATATGAAAGTAGGAATGATTGAAGCTAATTATGTTTATGTGGATAAAAATAATAAAAAGATTAACGAGTGTGATTATTGGAGAGAATTTGCTTATAGGTATAATTTAAAGACAACTATAGGATCTGATTTTCATAAAGATGATGGAATTAGACCGGTAATAGGTTTGATTGGAGAAGATATTAAATTATCAGATAGTGAAATAGATAAAATAATTGCTAATTTAGAAGTGGAATAAATATAGGACATATTATTGAAAAAATAAAGATTTATCTTTCAGAAAAATGATTAATATAGTAATAGAATGAATGTATTAGTATAAATATATTCATTCTTTTGGTATTTTAATTACTTTTTAGAGTGTTTAGGCCTAATAAATGATGGTTATATTTGACTTTTTTACAATTAAATAGTATTATATATAACTGCTTTTAAATGTTTCCTTGGAAATATTAATTAGATTTAAAAGGGTGGTAATATGGAAGAAAAAAAGAATAATAATGAGAATATTAAGAAATTATATGATATGTTAGAACCAATAACAGAGAAAGTATATCTAGAATATAGTTATGCTAAAATAGATAAAACTGAATATAAGAGAATAGTTAAAGCTACTGTTATGGCTATTTCTAAAGATATAGATAGACTAGATATGAAGAAGTTTAATGTTTTCTTTGAAGGAAGACTAAAAGAATATATAAAAAAATATATTAAAACAAATAAAAGTGTATTTAAACAAGTATTTAATAATTATTTAGAATTTATAGATACAGAATGCTTAACATATAATGATGTTTTAAAACAATTAAAAATGATTAGTGAATTCTTTTCAACAATAGGATATGTTATAGAACCTGATGTATGTATGGAATTACTAAATAAAAATAATAGATTACAAAATATCTTAAAAATAATAGTAGATAATAAAAAAGAAGTTTTAAAGAAAAAGAAAATAGAAGATATATATGATAATGATACTTTTGTTATTTTAATTAGAATGTATTGTATGATTAATAATGTAGAATTATTTGATGGTACGGATAATTTAGAAAGAAATAATAATAATGATGATGATTTTACAAGAGGAGTTAATACATTAGATTTATATTTAAAAGAAATAAAAATGCCATTACTAACTAAAGAAGAAGAATTAGAATTATGTAACAGAGTTAAGAATGGTGATGAAGAAGCTAAAAATATCTTTGTAGAAAGTAATTTAAGATTAGTAGTTAATATAGCTAAAACATATATGGGACGAGGATTATCTTTTCAAGATTTAATACAAGAAGGAAATTTAGGATTAATTAAAGCAGTAGAAAGATATGATGGAAGCAAAGATTATAGATTTTCAACTTATGCTTATTTTTGGATAGTTCAAGCATTAACAAGAGCAATAGCTAATTATGGAAGAAAAATAAGAATACCAGTTAACTTACATAATAAAGTTGTTCAATATAAAAAAGCTAGTCAAGATTTTACTGCAGCATATGGAAGAAATCCTACGATTAAAGAAATGGCTTTAGAATTAGGAATTTCTACTTTAGAATCAGAGAAACTATATAATTTACAAAATGATGCTGTTAGTCTTAATGTGCCAATAGGAGACGATCATGATGATGAACTTGAAGCACTTATTCCAGCTGATGAGGTTTCATTTGGTAGTGATATAGAATTATCTGATATGCAACGTGAAACAATAGAACTTATTAATAATAGTAACTTAACTGAAAAAGAGAAAACTGTTTTAATGCTTAGATTTGAAATTGCTGGTAACAAGAAGATGACGCTTGAAGAAATAGGAGATATGTATGGAGTTACTAAAGAAAGAATAAGGCAAATTGAAAATAAGGCAATAATAAAGTTAAGAAGAAATAAACAAATAGAAAAAATGGCTATTTATATGGATAATCCTGATAAAGCAATAAGAAATTTACATGATAGAAATGATAATAAAGTAAGAGACTATGGGGTGAATAACAATAAGCCAGAAGTAAGAAGAAAAACCAAAGATGATGGTAATATTAAAACTATATATGAACTTCTTAGTCCACATTCAAGAGAAGATATAGATAATGTTATACTAGCACTTACTCCAAATGATTTAAAACTATTATATTTAAGATATGGTGATAACTTGGATAGTCCTAAAGTTAGTGAAAAATGGGATGCTAATATATATGGAAATGCCTTTTATAATAAACTAATTGTTAAGATGAAGAGAATGCTAGAAGATGATGATATTATGACTATAATAAGCAGAAAAACAATAAATGGCTAAGATATTAATATATATATAATAAATTATAATAAAAATATAAGAAAAAGACTTTGTTTATGATACTTAAATGTAAGATATCATAAGTAAAGTCTTTTAATATTAATTTTAATCTGGAATAATAGTAGTGGTATATTTACTTTTACCAATATAATTATTAGAACTATCAAAATCATCTTCATCATAAGTAAAGACAGTTAGGGTAATAGGAGATGATATATCAGTAGCTTTATTAGCCATGAATAATTTTATTGAAGAGAAAATAGTCTTATCGGTAACTTCTTCTGGTAAAAGATGAGAATACCAAGAACCGTTTGGTTGATTAATATCATCATATAGATAAACATAGAGATATGGAGCAAAAATATATTCACAATCAGGAGTTAAAATTTGCTCTTTGTAAAGTTTACCTTCAGCTTCGAAAGAAATAATAAAACCAATTTTATATTTATCGATATTCTCATAATTTTTATAGTATTTATTCCAATTATATTTAATATAATTATTTTCTAAAGGATCTTGATTAGTATAGTAAATATTAAATACGGTAATATCTTTCATATTAGTAAGTTTTACATGATAGTCTTTTATTAGATGTTCATCTTCATATAGGCCTATAGTTATAGGATTATTATCTTGATAAGTATTTATAGAAATATCTAATTGTTTATCTAAATCAATATTCTTAGGAGAATTAGACTGGTTAGAACAAGCAGTTAATAAAAGAAGACTAATTATTATTAATATTTTTTTCATATATGATCACCATCTTAATTATAATATAAAATATAGAAAAAAAGAAGACTTATAATTTAAAATCTTCATAATCATCATCAGTCATATCTTTTAAATCATAAAATGGTCTTTCTTTATATTTTTTGATTTCTGCTACAATGTTAGTAGGGAACTTCTTAATATAAGAATTATAAGTAGTAATATTAGCATTGTAGTAGTTTCTTAAAGTTATTAGTTCTTCATCAATTAAAATTATTTTCTTGTTTATTTTAAATATTTCATCATTATCTCTTAATTCTTTATGTTTATCATATAAAGATAGAAATTCATTATAAGAATTAGTTAGAGTTCTATCTAATTCAAAATTACTTATCTTTCTAGCTCTTAATTTAATAATATCTTTAAAAGAATTTTCATCTAGTTTAATAATATTTTTAATAAGAGATACAGAACGATTAAGTAAATCATATTTATCTCTTAGATTAGTATCTATTCTAGATTCTGCTTCATCTACTCTTATGATAGTTTCGTTAATTTTATTATATAGATAAACATAGATAATTGCTAAGATAATTAAACAAGTTATAATTATAAATAGGATTGTTAAGAAATTCATATTATCACCTATAGTAATTATAACAAATAATTTTATTTATGACAATAACTTATAATTATAAATTAGTATTTTATAAATTGCTTATTATAATTGATAGGTTCTTCAAAAGTAACAAAGTCTAAGTATATTATTAATATTAAATACCATTCACCAGTTTGAGGATTAGACAAGATAACATGATCTTTTCCGGCTTGTTCAATTACACCATCAAAAACACGGTCTTGCCATTCAATAGAACCAGGAACTGTAACATGTAAACGAGCTTTTTTACCACGATTTAATCTAAGAATGTTTTCAATATAAGATTGTTCATCATAGTCAGTAGTGTACTGAGAATTTGATAGGGGAATAGATTGCTGATTAGGAATAGTATTATTATTTAGACCTATTCCAGGAAAAGGAGTGGTATCAGTAGTAGAATTATTAAAAGAAGAACTATTATCAGTTAATGGCTGATTAGGAAATGCATTGTTATAATAACTTCCGTTCATATAATCATCCTTTCTTTATAAATATATTTATTAGTTTACTAATTATTCATAATAATTTATTAAAAGAATTAGAGATATTTACAATATGTAGAGATAATGATAAAATTATTAATAGAGAAGGTGATAAGATGAGAGTAAAGGTAGGAATATCTAATAGACATATACATTTATGTAAGAGTGATGCTGATATTTTATTTGGATGTGATTATGTATTTAAAAAACGTAATGATTTATCACAAGTAGGAGAATATGCTTGTGAAGAAGTAGTAAAAATTAGTACTGATAAATATGAGTTCCCACATGTAAGAGTAATAGGACCGATTAGAAATTATACACAAGTAGAGGTATCACAAGATGATGCAGAATTATTAGGAATAAATCCTCCAATTAGAGATTCTGGAGAAATAGATGGAAGTGAGAGTGTATATATAGAAGGTCCTAAAGGAAAAATATTTAAAAAAAATTGCTGTATTAAGGCAACTAGACATATTCATTGTAATAAATTAGATAATATTGGTCATAATAATAGAGATATAGTTAAAGTTATGGCTAAT
Organism: uncultured bacterium; assembly: GCA_905215635.1. The sequence goes on from CAJMQX010000009.1 coordinate 11,986, forward strand.
GGTAAAGAGATGGATAATGTTCATATAAAGATGGGAGATAATTTTAAATTAGAGTTACATATTGACAGAAGTGATGCTTCATTATATGGACTTGAAAATGGAGACTATATCGACTTAGAATAAATATATATAAGGAGATAGTATGGATATAGTAACAATTCTTAAAAGAACAAAAAAAGAACTTATTAATAAGATAATTACTTCAATTATTATACAGGGACTATTATTAGTTATACCAGTATATTATACTAAAAGTATTAATCATGCGACAGATTTAGAATATGAAAAAGCTTTTAAGTTAATTGTTATTACATTAGTATTATCTCTTTTATATTACCTATGGAATTACTTTAATCAAAAAGCATGGTATAACTATTATAATAAATTATATTTAGAATATACTAATTTAGTAACATCTGCTAATGTTAAGAATATAACCTTAGGAGAATATACTAATATTATTAATAATGATATCGATATAATAGGAACATTTATTGGAAATGCAGTTACAAGAATTATTCAAATATTTGAATTCTTAATTATATATATGTATTTTTTATCAATAGACTTTTATATATTTTTAGTAACCTTGATTATCTCAATATTTATGATAATAATAATAATATATTTTGGTTCTAAGATAGAGATTGAGAATAAGAATAGAAAAGATAGTCTTGATTATAAGACAATTAATATACATAATATTTATGATGTACTTAAGAATAATAAGATTAAATTAATTGAAATACAAAGAAGTAAAGGT
>CAJMQX010000010.1 GCA_905215635.1 uncultured bacterium
TTAAAGATTATTCTTTTAATTCTATCTTTTATAAATAAGTTTCCTTGTTTATCAACATATCCTAAATCTCCAGTACGTGCCCAGCGAATACCATCTGCACCATAAAAGATTATTTTATTTGTTTCTTCAGGATTATTTAGGTATTCTTTCATTAATGTTGGACTACTTAGACATATTTCTCCCAGTTCATCATACCCAAGTTCACTTCCATCATCAGGATTTATTATAGATAGCATGCTATTTATCATTGGAACACCAACACTACCTAATTCATTAGCGCTTTTGTTACATACTACTACTGCTGATGATAGTTCTGTCATGCCATAGCCTTTTGCTACTTTACTTTTACTACCATGCTTATTTAAAAATTCATTAATTTCTTTTTCTTTATCTTCGCTCATAGGAGCTCCACCACAGCCAGCACTTAATAAATAATCAAGTTTCTTTTTGCTTATTGTAACATCTTCTAATAAATCTTCCCAATATTTAGGTACTCCTAGTGTATGGTTAGGTTTATATTTATTTAAATAGTATCCAAATTTTTTAGGATCAAATACTGGTATAATTACAACTTCCATGCCTAAAGTTAATGGTAAGTGTAATGAATTACATATACCATAAGCAAATGTAGGTGTTATAATATCTAAGAATTTTTGCTTTTTATCAACTCCAAAATTAGAGTATCCATATTGATGTGACATATTATTAAAATTGTCATTTGTTAAAATTACGCCTTTTGGTTTACCTGTAGTACCGCCTGTATATACAACTACCGCTTCATCGTCTTTATGATGTTTGATATAAAAATTATAAATTTTATTTATTTTTATATTTTTGTAATTCAATATATCATTATTTTTTCTATCTTTAATATTTGACATTACACGCAAAGTTAATGGTAATGAATCTGATACTGATAGCTCTATAATGTTATTTAACTTAATATTTTTATCTAAATCTTTAGTTAGATGACTAAGTTTATCTATAATAATTAAATTATTACTATCAGACATTTTAATATACTCAGATATAACATCACTGCTAGAACGTGGATCTATCATATTTATTCTTGCACCTAGACAATTTAATGCATATATTGTATATACGACTTCTGGTGTACATATTCCGCATATTGAAACTGTATCATTTTCATTTATTCCAAGATTAGCATATTTTTGATATGCTATTTTAATATTTTCAAATAATTTTTTGAAAGTAATTTTGTTGCCAAAATAATTTAATGCTATTAAATTTAAATTTTCTTTATTCTTCTTATATAAATATTCATACATACTCATACTAGGACATTCTTTGAAAATATCTTCTTCTAAAAAGTATTTAAGCCATGGTTTATCAATACTTGATTTTCCTACTATCGGACCATATAATTCACTGTTCGCAATCTTTCTTAAATATATGTTTCTTAATTTTTGTTCTTCTTCTGATAATTTACTTATTTTTTCTTTTAATTTAATTAAATCTTCTTTTTTCACAATAATTCCCCCATTTCGAATTGTTTATTATAATATTTGTGTGAATAATTTACGTATAGCAACTCTATTATTCCACTTACATGCCTTATTATATCAAATTTTCGATAATATTTCTATATATTACTTATTTTCTTCTTATTTTCTTTTTTGTATCGTTTTTATTATTAGCTATTATGTGATATGCTTCTTGAGCATTTTCATCAATAGATAACTTATTTATCTCATTATCAACGTATTGTGTTAACTTGATATAATCAACCTTTCCATTTGAAGTATATGGAATATCTTCTATAATAACATAATATTTTGCTCTATCACGTGGCTGTAAATTCTTTTTGCTTTTCTTTTCAATCTCTTTTAATAGTTCTTCTTTTTCATTTTGTGCTAATTCATTTTTCAATGAAATGCATACTGCGGCCATGCTACCATGAGCATAACTTTTACTTGGTATTCCTACTACTACAGAATTTTTTACTTCAGTAAATGAATTAGATATACTTTCTATTTGATTACTTGGAATATTGTGTCCATCTGGTCTTACTACTATTCTTTTTTCTCTTCCTTTAAAATATAGACTTCCATCTGATGATATAGAGAATATATCTCCAGTATTAATCCATTTATTTCCTTGATTATCTGTGTATACAATTTCATTTGTAGCTTCTTCATTTTTATAATAACCTAATGTCATTGTTGGTGAACTAATAAACAATGTACCTTCTTCATCATAATCTAACTCTAGGTCATCAATATCATATCTATCATTACTATCTTTGTTGTTTTTTAGTATTTTTACGTTATTTTTAGATAATGGAATTCCTACACTACCAATATTATTAATTCCACCAGTCTTAGTAAAGCTTCCACAAGATGCTATCTCTGTCATTCCCCATCCCTTGCATATTTCAGCATGGCTATTATGAGATGAAATAAATTTTCTTGCTTGTCTTTCTATTTCGGCATCTAGATGATCACCACCTATAATCATTCCTTTTAAAAATGATAAATCTTTTTTATAATTCATTAATATTGTTAAAAAGTTAGGAACACCCATAATATATTCAGGATGATATTTATTAATTAACTTACCTAACATTTTTGGAGCTTTATCTAGTGTAAAGTTAGGTATCATTAATAAATGCTGTCCTTGGCATAACATATCATGCATACCTATTACTAAACCATAAGCAATAAATGGCGGCATGATTAATAAGAATTTATCTCCAACATTATTTTTTAGTGATTCATGTTGAAAATGAGCTAGTCCTACAAATGAACGATTAGCTAACATTACACCTTTAGGATTTCCTGATGTTCCACTGGTGTATTCTATTACGGCTAAATCATTACTATCTGAATTAACTGTTTCAACTTTTTTAGCAGATTTATCAATAAAATTATTCCATTTGATAAATTTGCTTGTTTTGAAATTATTAATAAATCTGATAATTGCATTACCATGGGATAAAGTTGGTGATACTGACACAATCTTTTTTAAATTAACATCAGGTAGTATCTTTTCTATTTTCTTTTCTATCTTATCAATGATAATAATATATTCAGAATTTGCTTTAGTAACATATTCTGTAATTAATTGAGAATTTATTCTTGGATCTATCATATTTACAACAGCTCCTATTTTATTTAGAGCATATATTGTATATATTGTTTCTGGTAAATATGGCATACTAACACTAACTTTGTCTTTTTCCTTTATACCATTTTTTACCATTGATGCTGCTGTTAATTCAATATTATTAATTAATTCTCGATAGGTTATTTTATTACCAAAATATTCAATAGCAATATTATCTAAATTATTTTTTGAGTATTCTAGTAAATCTTGATACATACTTCTATTTTGAATTTTACTAAGAATATCACTATCTGCATATTATTTTAACCATGGTTTATCAATACTTGCTTTTCCTAGCATTGGTCCATATAATTCACTGTTTGCAATCTTTCTTAAATATAAGTCTCTTAATTTTTGTTCTTCTTCTGACAATTTACTTATTTTTTCTTTTAACTTAATTAAATCTTCTTTTTTCACAATAATTCCCCCATTTTGGATTATTTATTATAATATCTGTATGAATAATATATATTAGAATACATTATATTCCGTGGGACTTATTATATCAAAAAAATTAATTTTTTACTACTAGTATTTTAATTATAGACTATTTTATATAGATAAAAGAAAAGATTTGCTTGACAGAGAATATCATTAAGTATATAATATTAATGAATTTGGCAGCAATACCAATTTATTTATGATGTGTTATGTATTAGTAACTTATAGGCTGCATAAGGGAAAGTCAATAAAAACACCCTATAGGTAAAAAGGTATCTCCAAAAGAAAGAGGAGGAAAAAATAATGGCAAGATATACAGGCCCAAACAACAAACAAGCTAGACGTGTAGGATTTTCAATACTTGAAAATGGAAAAGATTTAAAAAGACCTTATGGTCCAGGACAACATGGAAAGGATAGAAAAAGAAAACCTTCTAACTATGCAGTTCAATTAAACGAAAAACAAAAAGTTAGATTTATGTATGGTATTTCTGAAAAACAATTCGAAAGATTAGTTAATGAATCTGCTAAGATGAAAGGTGTTCATGGTGAAAACTTATTAATCTTACTAGAAAGCAGATTAGATAATATCGTTTACAGAATTGGATTTGCTAATACTAGAAGAGGTTCAAGACAACTTGTTAACCACGGACATATTACTGTTAATGGTAAAAAAGTTGATATTCCTTCATACAGAGTTAAACCTGGAGATGTAATTGGAATTCGTGAAAATTCTTTAGATCATAAAGGTATTGAAATTGCATTAGCTAACACTAAGACTAGAGTTGACTATATCAATTATGATGAAAAGAAAAAACAAGCTACTTATGTTAGATATCCACAAAGAAGCGAATTAAATGCAGAAATTAATGAAGCTTTAATTGTTGAATACTATAGTAGAGTTTAGTTTATTATTAAGAATAGGTATTTTAAATATCTATTCTTTTTTTTGTATATAAAAACTCACTTCTTTGAATGATGTTTCTAATATATATTCACATCACTTTAAGAAATGAGTTTTTGTTATATATTTATAATTATTATGCTGGTTGTTTAGATAATTCTAAACGTAATTTATCTGCAACAGTGACAATAAATTCACTATTAGTTGGTTTAGCTTTGTCAATATCAACACTATGACCAAAAATCTCTTCCATATAGTCCCAATTACCTCTATTCCAACTAACTTCAATAGCATGGCGAATAGCTCTTTCAACACGAGATACTGTAGTATCAAACTTAATAGCTAATTCAGGATATAATTCTTTAGTAATACCTCCAATTAAATTAGGATCATTATAAATCATACAGACACCTTCTCTTATATATTGATATCCTTTAATATGAGATGGCATACCTAACTCATGTAACATTTTTGTAATAGATATTTGTAAATTACTATGATATAAATTAATTGTTTTACCAGCACTACTATTAAATGTTTGGAGAATACGATTTTCTAAATCTGTTAAATCAAGTGGTTTTAAAATATAATAATTTACACCATATTCAGATACTTTTCTAATAGTATTTGGTTCATTATAGGAAGTTTCTACAATAATATTTTTCTCTATTTTTCGCTTATTTAATTCATCTAATACATACATTCCATCTTTAACTGGCATTACTAGATCAAGAAGTACTACATCATATTCATCTGGTCTATTTAAGATAGCATCTAATCCTTCTTCACCATTAGAACAACTTATAGTTACTGCAATTTTTTGATGATCTGAAAAATATTCTTTTACCATTTCTACTAAAGGAGTATTATCATCAATCATTAAAACTCTTATTTTTTCCATTTATTCATTCCTTCTTTCTTTATGTTTTAATTATATTACTACTTAGATGTCTAATAATGTCGATTTAAAGAAAATGAGAAGTATTTTTTTACTTCTCATCAATATTTGTTAATAGGTTTTCTAAGTTAGAAATATCACTAGAAATACTTCCTAAGAGAATGCCACTAAGTTTATCTAGATGATATATTTCATTAATATTCTCTTTATTTATACCGCCACCATATAAGATATGAGGATTTTTTATCATTTTACTACGAAGATATTTATCAATTATATCAATATTTTTTCTTATTTCTATAAGGCTTATATCTTTTTTTCCTATATTGTATACAGGTTCATAGGCATAAATTATTTTATCATTGTAGTATTCTATTTGATCTAATATTTTGGTAATTGGTTCTGATGATTCTTGGTTACCAAAACATAGGATTGGGGTAATATCATTATCTAGACATGCTTTAACTTTAGCATTTATTTTAATGATATCATCTTTTTTTTCGCTATGACCGATTAAAGAATATTTTATACCTAGGGATTTTAGCTGACTCCAGGAAACTTTACCGGTATGATTGCCATTTTCTATATAGCAAACATCTTGGCTTGATATTTGATGGCAGCTATTTTTTAGGAACTCTAGTAAGTAGATATTCGATGGTGCAATAATTAAATTCTTTTTAATATTATTAGTTCTTTTAATATAGTCAGGTAAGTCTTCATATAAAAGATTCATTTTATGATTTAAAATAATATACTTCATTATTTATCTTCCCTTTCAGTAATACTAATAAGTCCTGGTAATGGTTTGCCACTTAGATATTCTAAGGTAGCTCCACCACCAGTAGAAATATGATAAAAACTATCGGTAAATCCTAATAAGTTTACTGAAGCAGCAGAATCGCCACCTCCTACTAGGGTTTTTATGTTATTATCAGATAATGTTTGGTATAGAGATTTAGTTCCTTTACTAAATGGTTCTTCTTCAAATACACCCATTGGTCCATTTACTAAAACTCTTTTAGCTTCTTTTAAGATATTTTGATATTCCTTAATGGTATTAGGTCCAATATCATAACCAATATCTGTGTCATTCATGTTATCTATGTTTTTAATTTTATTTTCTTTTGTCAGGATATCTATAGGTAGAGATAATTTATCTGGGTATTTTTTTAGTAGTTTTTTACAATATTCAAGATTAGTATCATCAACGATAGATGAACCAATATTTAGGCCCATGGCTTTTAGGAAGGTAAAACACATGCCTCCTCCTAGTAAGATTTTATCGCATTTAGTTATTAGGTTGTCTATAACAAGTGTCTTATCACTAATCTTTTTTCCCCCCATAATTAGAACAAATGGCTTAGAAGTATCGGTCATAAAATTATCAATAGCAGTTATTTCTTTTTCTACTAGAAAGCCAATGGCACTAGGTAAATATTTTGCTATTCCTACATTTGAAGCGTGGGCTCTATGCATAGTTCCATAAGCATCATTTATAAATATATCTCCAAGTGAAGCCCAGTATTTAGATAATTCTTGGTCACAACTACTTTCTAGTTTATCTGGATAATCTAGGTATCTAGTATTTTCTACTAGAAGAACTTCTTTTTCTTTAAGGTTATTAATTAGATGTTCTAATTCTTCACCACGAGGTTCTTTACTAAAATATACATTAGTAGGAAGTAACTCTTTTAATCTTAAGTATACTGGATATAAGCTGTTTTTTTCTAAGTCTTCTGCTTCTTTTATTTTTCCTAGATGAGATAAAATTATTACTTTGGCATTTTTATCTAGGAGATATTTTATTGATTTTAAGCTTTCTAAAATTCTGGTATCATCAGTAATTATATTATTTTTTATTGGAACATTTAGATCACATCTTATAAGAACTTTTTTTCCTTGATAATCATAATCTTTTATGGTCTTTTTCATACTATCACCTATAATAATTATAATTAAAAATAAAATAAGTGTCAATACGATTGGTACTGCCACTTATATATATTCTAGAGAAACAAAAATCAACCGTTCTGATAAAACGAATTGATCCGAGTTTTTGAATAACTTCACCGTTATAATTAATTACCAAAAACTTCTAAGTAAATAATTAAAGATTTAATTAATCTTAGAATCACTTCTATTAATAATTATTTAAAATATTAAAGTTTTAATAATTGATAATTATAACCTTTCCTAAATATTATCAGTATTTAGTTAAGTTTCTTATCTTTTGAGTTTTCTTTCTCAATAACAATTGTATATACTTAGCGCAGATAAGACTTCTACTCTATAAGAAGAATTCATGCTAATACATAATTGATACTTATTGTATTATAATATAATCTAAACAATAAAGATTTAAAACACCAATACCATATTAAATTATAACTATATTGTTGTCTATTGACAAGCGTATACATAAGTTCTTCAACTATTGTATTTATCTAAGCAATTATATTGTATTATAGTTTTTTATATTTGTCAACACTTTTTTGACAATTTCTTACAAAAAAATTTATTTGTATTTTAAAAAATGAAGTGCACAATTTATATGCACTTAGTTTTGTAATCTTATTCTTTAAATTTATAATTTATTCTACTCTGTTAAATCTAGTTCAATAATCTAATTTTGTTAAACAAAAAAGTACACTACTTTAAAGTGATGTAATGTAAAATATAGCTTTTTGGTATCTATATTTATCACTTTATTCTGTGTACTATTTAATAATCATTTATACTTAGTATTAGTTATTATTCATCAATTGTCTTAACTTCTTTTATAGTTATATCAACAAGATAAGTCTCATAACTACTATTAAAGTGTTTCATTAATGGTGTATAATCAATATTTATTTTATTATTATTTATACTGATTATAAAGTAATCATTACCCTCTTCACCTAGAATAATATCTTTTAAATAAACCATATATTGATTATTTTCTTTCTTAGCGCTTGATAAATATTTATTGATATTAGCTAATTTTAGGTAGTTATAATTTACTTTATCATATACTTCTTCTTTATTAGTTATAAGATAACTATCATCAAGATATTTATAATACTTTTCATTTTGATAAAGATAGCTGTTAGTGCCACTTTCATCTTTTTTAGTAATTATTTCTTTTGTTTCAGTTTTATTTATTATATATGTTATTTCTTCACCGTCTATATTGATATTTATAGTTTCTTGATATTCAGTTGGAATTTTAATAGTATCTTCAGTATTGTTATTAGAAGTATTTTCTGTTGGATTTTTGGGATTGTTTGTATTAGATATGTTATCTTTAGTACTTTCACCCGTATCTAAACTAATGGCATATATTGACACTATAACTACAAATAAGATATATAAAGCTAATTTAATTTTGGTGCGGAAACGTTTGTCTTTTTTCCATTTTTCTATAAAATCTTTCATTATTTCAAAACCTTTCCTAGATAATCATTTATCTTTATACCATTTACAAAGTCAGAAACAAGACATCTTTTTTTACCTTCTAATTTAATGTCAGTTATTTTAAGTAAATTATCTTTAGTACTAAGATAAATTCCAGTTTTATCTATTTTGCTAATTGTTCCTGGAGCATCTTTACTTTTATCATTTGTAAGGGTACTGGCATAAATTTTTAGACGCTTTTCATCGAGATAACAATATGCACCTGGGATACTACTTAATCCTCTTATTTGATTATGAATTTTTAAAGATGAATTATTGAAATTTATTTTTTCTTCTTCTTTAGTTATATTGTATCCGAAAGTTACTAGTTTTTCATCTTGCTTAATTCTATTATTTTTGCCAGCAATAATATCTGGTAGAGTTTCTTGTAATAAGTTTGCTCCTAGTAAAGACATTTTTTCATATAAGGTGTCTAGGTTATCTTCAGGTAAAATAGGAAGGACTTTTTGACTTATGATATCTCCTGAATCCATAGCTTTATCCATATACATAATTGTTATACCTGTTTCTTTATCGCCGTTAATGATGGCATGATGAATTGGAGCACCACCACGTAATTTAGGAAGAAGTGAACCATGAACATTAATGCAACCATATTTAGGATAATTTAAGAGAGCTTCTGGTATTATTTGTCCATATGCACAAGTTATTATAATATCTGGTTGTTTATCTATAATATATTGATACTCTTCTTTTATTTTTGCAGGTTGATATACTTCAATATTGTTAGCTAGAGCTAATTTTTTAATTGTGGTTTCAAGCAGATGTCCTTTACGATCTTTTTCTTTATCTGGTTGTGATACTACTAGAATTACATGATAATTTTCAATTAGTTTTTCTAGAATAGGAACAGCAAAAGTAGGTGTTCCCATGAAAACTACTTTTATTTTTTCCATTTAAGCACCTACTTTTTTATTGGTATAAGAATTTCTTTTCCACCCATATATGGTCTTAATACTTCTGGTATATTAACAGAACCATCTTTATTATAATTATTCTCTAAGAAAGCAATTAGCATTCTTGGAGGAGCTATTACTGTGTTATTTAGGGTGTGTACAAATTCTTTTTCGCCATTTTCTTTTTTGTATCTGATTGCTAGGCGACGTGCTTGGGCATCAGTTAAGTTTGAACATGAGCATACTTCAAAATATTTTTGTTGTCTTGGAGACCATGCTTCTATATCACATGAACGATATTTTAAATCGGCTAAATCTCCTGAACAACATACTAATTTTCTAACTGGTATATCTAGACTTCTAAATAATTCAACGGAATAATTCCACATTTTATCATACCATGCATCGCTATCTTCTTTTTTACATAATACAACCATTTCTTGTTTTTCAAATTGGTGGATACGATAAACACCACGTTCTTCTATGCCATGAGCTCCTACTTCTTTTCTAAAGCAAGGAGAATATGAAGTCATAGTTATTGGTAAATCACTTTCTTTTAAGATTTGATCTTTAAATTTAGCAATCATAGAATGTTCTGATGTACCAATTAGATATAGATCTTCATTTTCTATTTTATACATCATATTTTCTTTTTCTTGGAATGACATTACTCCATTTACAGCATCGCCATGTATCATGAATGGTGGAATACAATAAGTAAATCCTTTATCTATCATGAAATCTCTAGCATATGCTAATACAGCTGAGTGTAATCTAGCAATATCACCCATTAGATAATAAAAGCCATTACCACTTACTCTACCAGCTGCTTCTTTATCTAGGCCATTAAATGATGCCATAATATCTGAATGATATGGAATTTCATAGTCTGGTACTAATGGTTCACCAAATCTTTTTTCTTCAACATTTTCAGAATCATCTTTACCAATTGGAACGTCTGGAGCAATGATATTAGGTATTGTCATCATTAATTCTTTTAACTTAGCAGATAATTCAGTTTCTTTATTTTCAATATTAATAAGAGAATCATTAATCTCTTTAACTTCTTCTTTTAGTTTATTTGCTTCTTCTACTTTTTTCTCTTTAAATAATTTTCCAATATCATCAGACTTCTTATTTCTTTCTTGTCTTAGATTATCACCATTTATTTTTAAATCACGTACTTCTTTATCTAAAGATAAAATTTCATCAATTAAGGGAAGTTTTGCTTCTTGAAATTTATTTTTTAGATTTTGTTCTACTAGAGAACGATTATTTCTAATTAAATTTATATCTATCATGTTATGCACCTCTAAGGAAATTATACACTAATTAGTGGCAAAATGCAATTATTTAAAGTAAAGAACTACTTCTTATTTAGAAATAGTTCTTTAAAATTATACTAATAATAGTCTGGTACCGGTTTTGATATTGGAATTTTTTATTATTAAATTCATATCATATATTTCTCCGGTTGATTTATTATAAAGTGATGGTGAGTGACTGGCATAATAACTTTCATTTAAGGAAGGTATTGTTTTCTTTAGGATGGTTATTAATTCATGTATTCTACGATCTATTGGAACTAACATTTCGAACTTTTTATCTAAAATGGGAGCTTCAACAATTACATATACTCTAAAATCCAATTTTATCACTCTCCTTATTCATCTTTTGTGTAAAAGTCTAATAGCTTAATATATCTAGCATTACCTCTATCTACATTATAACCAAAATCGTTGTCAATTTGACTTCTTGTTTCTTTAGTATATGTAGATGATTTAATAGTAAATTGATCAGTTATTCCAGATCCTACCCAAATACCATATATTGGTTGTACATTAGTACGATAGAAATCATCATATTCAAATGATTTAATTCGTGATACAGAATCTGCTATGATGGCTTTTACATGTTGATTAGTTTTTAAACTTAATAATAATTCTTTTAACTTATTTTGTCCTTCTGTGTCTAGAGAATTCTTTAATGAATCAATACCAAACAACATAAAGACACTAGTTTTACCATTTTTATTTTTACATACTTCTTCTAATTTTGTTACTAATTCAGCACC
>CAJMQX010000011.1 GCA_905215635.1 uncultured bacterium
AGATATGCTAATACTACTGATGGATTATCTAAAGTATCAAGATATTTATATAGTATAGGTTATAAAAGTAGAACAGGTAAAAGAATAGATACAACAATACTAACTAGAATTATAGAAAATCCTAAATATAAAGGATATTATTGTGGACATAAATCAAAAGTATTAGATTATCGTACTAAGCAAAAGAAAAGATTAAATGAATCAGATTGGATTGTTTATAAAGATTATGATAATGTTCCACCAATAGTATCTGAAGAATTATGGGAAAGAGCTAATATTAAATTAAAACAAAGACAAGATAGTTTTACTAATCGTGCAGTTAATAAAACAGTATTTCAAAATAGATATACTTATTCGGGTAAAATATATTGTGGCTGCCATAATCTTACATATCATAGATCGAGTGCTGGAAAAAGAAAAAATAATCCTGTGTGGGAATGTCAGGTTTATAGGAAAGAAAGTTTAAAAGGATGTTCTAATCCTAGAGTATTTGAACTAGAACTCGATGAAGTATTTAAAGATATGTTTAATAAATTATTTAAAAGAAGAAATACTATTTTTGATGAAATATTAAACGAATGTAAAAACTATTTAGAAACTAATAATAATGAATCAGATATTAAAAGTTTAGAATCTAAAATAATACTCTTAAATAATAAAAAAGATAAATTACTAGAACTTGTTATGGAAGAATACTTATCTAAAGATGATTACAAGAAACAAGTAGATTTAATTAATGAAGATTTAAGTATATATCAAAGTAAAATAAATGAATTAAAAAATAATAAGAAAAATAAAAACTATACAGAAAATAAAATTAACGAAATTAAAAAAGCATTAGAAAAATGTTTAGAAGATGATAAATGTTATAGTGATGTATTTAATGAAATAATAGATAGAATAATAGTCCATAAACAAAATAATAAACAAATTAAATTAGATATTTTTATTAAGACAGGAGAAAGTATAAATATACTTTCTGATAATTTAGGTAAAAAGTTTCATTTAATAGACTCCTATACAACAAATAACAGCTGTATCTGCTGTTATTAATGGTGGCACGTTATATAAACCATATGTTGTAAAAAGAATAGTTGAACCTAATACCAAAGAAATAATTAAAGAAAATAAATCTACTGTTGTAAGAAAAGTTATCTCAAACGAAACAAGTGAAACTGCCCGTATGGCTCTAGAAACTGTCGTAGCATATGGTACTGGTCGTAATGCTTATATTGAAGGATATCGTGTTGGAGGTAAAACTGGTACTGCTCAAAAAGTACAAAATGGTGTTTATTTACATGGTAATTATATTCTATCATTTATTGGTTTTCTCCCTGCTGACAATCCTCAAGCAGTAGTATACGTAGCTATCGATAATCCTAAAGGTATTACTCAATATGGTGGTACCGTATCTGCTCCTATTGCTAAAAATATCATGTTAGATATTATTGATAAATTAAAAATAGAAAAATCTGAATATACATTAGAAAAAACTTATAATTGGTATGATACTAAATATGCAAAAGTACCAAACGTAATTGGCTATTCTATTGATGATGCTAAAAAAGAATTAAAAAAGTTTACTGTAAACTATTCTGGTAATGGTTCTAATATCTTAGCCATATCTCCTAGTCCTGGTACTATTATTCCCGAAAACTCTACTATTAAAGTTCTACTTGGCAATTGACATATAATTTAAATTATACTAGATGATTGACAACTACATGTAAAATTCTAATTATTTTAAGTATTAACATAATCTTTTATGTTATAATAACTATGAAAAGGAAGTGAATTATGCTAACTTTAACAAAATCATTATTTGCTCTAATGATTGGATTTCTAATGGCCACTGCGTTTGGATTAGTTGCTATTCCTTTATTAAAGAAAATTAAAGCTGGTCAACGTATCAACATTTATGTTGAAAATCATCAACGAAAATCAGGAACCCCAACCATGGGTGGTTTAATATTTATTATTCCTACGATAATAACTACTATTATTTTAATTGCTACTAATAAAATAGAATTTTCTGTTAACTTATTAATTGTTATGTTTGTCTTTATTTCATATAGTTTAATTGGCTTCCTTGATGATTATCTAAGTATTAAACAAAATCAAAATAAAGGACTAACTCAAACTCAAAAGTTAATTCTTCAATTTATAGTAGCCTTAATATTCTATATTTTATATCGTAAATATACTAATAATAGTTCTATCTTAGAAATAACTCTTTTAAATATCAAATGGAACTTAGGTTGGTTCTATGGAATATTCATCTTGCTATTATTAGTAGGTTCTTCTAATGCTGTTAATCTAACTGATGGTCTAGATGGTCTAGCCGGAGGCTTATCTGCTATTGCTTTTCTAGCATTCGGTTTAATATCTTGGGGTAGTTACTGGATAGAAGGATATCAAGATATGGGTATCTTCTGTTTCATCCTAGTAGGTTCTGTTATGGGATTTCTAGTATATAATACTAATCCTGCTAAAGTATTTATGGGTGATACTGGAAGTCTTACTTTAGGTGCAACTCTTGCTACTATTGCTATTCTAACTAATCACGAACTATCTTTAGCTGTAATTGGCGGTGTCTTTGTAATAGAAACCCTAACCGTTATTATTCAAATAACATCAGTAATTCTATTCAAGAAAAAAGTCTTCTTAATGACCCCTATTCATCACCATTTTGAAAGATTAGGATGGAAAGAATCTGATATTGTAAAACTATTCTGGATTATTGGTTTCTTATTATGTTTATTAGCCTTAATCTATGGTGTATGGTTATAACACTTCAACTGAAGTGTTTTTTTCATATTTAAAACATATACTTTAATAAGGATGATATTATGAAAAAAATCGATAAAACTTTATTAATTGCTGTCATTATTTTATCATTGTTTGGTCTTTTAATGATATATTCTTCTTCAAGTATTTGGGCTTTATATAAATTTAATGATCCCTATAAATATCTTAAAAGCCAAGCCATCTTCTTATTAATAGGATATCTAATAATCTTTATAGTATCTAATATAAATTATAATATTTATAAGTTATATAGTAATAAAATTCTTCTTGGATGTATTATTCTTTTAATTTTAGTATTAATTCCTGGTATTGGTTCTATTAGAAATGGTTCTAGAAGTTGGTTTGGTATTGGTTCGTTTGGTATTCAACCTAGTGAATTTGCTAAACTAGGTCTAATAATTTTCACATCTAAGTATCTAACTACTAATAAAATTAAAGATATTAAAACTTCTGTTCTCCCTATCTTATTAGTAGTTATTTTCATATTTGGTCTTATTATGCTTCAACCTGATTTTGGTACTGGTATTATTCTAGTTATGACTATTATTTGTCTATTATTTGTATCCGGTGTTAATATGAGTTTCTTTGTAAAAATAGGTATTCTAGGTCTCATCGGTATAGTTATATTGATAATTATTGCCCCATATAGATTAGTAAGAATTACATCTTTTCTAAATCCCTGGGCTGATCCTCTAGGTAGTGGTTTTCAAATTATTCAGTCTTTATATGCCATTGGTCCTGGTGGACTACTAGGTATGGGATTAGGTAATTCTATCCAAAAACATTTCTATCTCCCAGAACCCCAAACAGACTTTATCTTCTCTATCATTAGTGAAGAATTAGGTTTTGCTGGTGTCTTAATAGTATCCTCTCTATTCATAACTATTATTTATAAAGGAATATCTATCTCTTTAAAACAAGAAGATAATTTTGCTAAATATTTATCTTTTGGTATATCTTTCTCACTAGCTTTTCAAACTATTCTAAATCTTATGGTAGTAATTGGTCTAATTCCTGTTACTGGTGTAACTCTACCCTTTCTATCATATGGTGGTTCTAGTCTCTTAGTATCTATGACTTATATTGGTATTCTCTTAAATATATCTAAAAATAAGAACTGAAAAAATCAGTTCTTATTTTCTATTCACTTTCCATCTCAAAAATTATATCTCTAAGTTCCATCGCTTTTTCAAAATCAAGATTTTTAGCAGCAAGCTCCATCTCTTTAGTAAGTTTATCTATCAAGTTATCTTTCTCTTTCTTACTCATCTTTTCTTTTCTTTCTTTCTTACCATCTGTATCTTCATTAGAAATTAATTCTCTTATTTCTTTAATAATTGTCTTAGGTACTATTCCATGTTCTTGATTATATTCTTCTTGTATCTTTCTTCTTCTAGCAGTCTCATCTATTGCTACTTTCATAGAGTCACTTATTGTATCTGCATACATTATAACTTTACCATGTTCATTTCTAGCACATCTTCCTATTGTTTGAATTAAACTTCTTTCACTTCTTAAAAATCCTTGTTTATCTGCATCCATAATTGCTATTAAAGATACTTCAGGAATATCTATCCCCTCACGAAGTAAATTAATGCCTACTACTACATCATATACTCCAAGTCTTAGATCACGGATAATCTTCATTCTTTGTAAAGTCTTTACCTCATTATGTAAATAAGCTACTTTTATATCTATATCTTTCAAGTAACTTGTAAGTTCTTCAGCCATTTTAATAGTTAAAGTTGTAATAAGAACTCTCTCATTTTTCTCTTTTCTATCATCTATTTCTTTGACTAAATCATCTATTTGATTTTTACTAGTTTTCACTTCAATAATAGGATCAAGAAGTCCTGTCGGTCTAATTATTTGTTCTACATATTTATTATTAACTAACTCTAATTCATAATCTCCTGGTGTAGCACTAACATATATTGCTTGACTAATTTTCTTTTCAAATTCATCAAACTTAAGTGGTCTATTATCAAGTGCACTAGGAAGTCTAAATCCATAATCTACAAGATTCATCTTTCTAGCTCTATCTCCATTATACATTCCTCTTACTTGTGGAAGTGTTACATGAGATTCATCTACTATTAATAAGAAGTCTTTAGGAAAGAAGTCTATTAATGTAGTAGGAGTTTCTCCTTCTCCTCTTAAAGCTAAATGTCTTGAATAATTTTCTACCCCTCGACAAAAGCCTGTTTCAAGAAGCATCTCAGTATCATAATTAACTCTTTCTCTAAGTCTTTGCTCTTCTATTAATTTATTATTATCTAAAAAGTATTGTCTTCTTTCTTCTAATTCTTTTCTTATTCTTTCTACTGCTACTTTTAATTTATCATCACTTGTTACAAAGTGTGAAGCTGGAAATATTGATACACTTTTCTTCTCTTTAAGAATAGTTCCCGTTACTGTATCAAATTCACATATACGATCTACTTCATCACCAAAGAATTCTATCATAATACCATTCTTTCTCTCATATGCTGGTATTAATTCTACAACATCTCCCCTTACTCTAAAAGTACCTCTCTTTAAATCAAAAGTACTTCTTTCATAAAGCATATCAACGAGTTTTTCTAAAACTTTATTTCTCTCTACTACATCTCCCTTATTGATAGTAAGCATCTTCTTTTTATATTCTTCTACTTCACCAATACCATATATACAAGAAACTGATGCTATTACTATAACATCTCTTCTAGATAGTAAACTAGAAGTAGCTTTATGTCTAAGTTCATCTATCTCATCATTTATCTTAGCATCTTTCTCTATATATGTATCAGTACTAGGAACATATGCTTCTGGTTGATAATAATCGTAATATGATACAAAGTATTCAACAGCATTATCTGGAAATAATTCTTTAAATTCACTATATAATTGTCCAGCAAGAGTCTTATTATGAGCAAGTATCAAAGTAGGTTTATCTACTTCTTTTATAACATTAGCTATTGTAAATGTTTTACCTGTACCAGTTGCTCCTAACAATACCTGATCTCTTTTCCCTTCTTTTACTCCTTTAACAAGTTTCTCTATTGCCTTAGGTTGATCACCACTAGGCTTATATTTACTTACTAAGTTAAACATAATAAACCTCCTTTTTTAAAATATATGACAATTTATGTTAACTCTAATAATAACTCAGAATTGATTTAACGACTTAGTTTTCTACAGCATCAATTAGATTTAATTGATTTTATTTGATAAAATTGTCTTTCTTCTTTTCTATCAATTCTAATTAGCTTTTGAAAATGTGCCTAAGATAATTTGATCGCCACTGTAAACAATTTTGGATAGGACTCATATAATCTATGCATTCTTCTTATTGAAAAGCCATTATCAAATTCATTTGTTAATTTATTAGATAAAGCTTCAATTATTTTTTTACATATCTTGAATTATTATATAATTTCAAAGTTATTTTACCTACACCTCTATCATTGTTGTGCCTATGTGTTTTAACATTCTAGTTCTAGTATTTATAACTTTTTCCTTTATATCTTTATAAATTGTATCAACTTCAGATACTTCACCATCATTTAATGTTAAACTATTATCTTTTTTTATTCATTAAATTATTCTTTTTTAATTTTTTTACAAAATAATATCATATACTCCAGCTTGTTCCAAAACGGAACAAGCTGACTCTCTATTTAATCACTCTATGATAGTAAATCTTTATAAATTGAAAAAATCTATTTTTATATTTGCATTTAACCTAACATTCACTATCTTATCACAATATATAAACTTTCATTACCGTTTTCTTCATCAATAATAAATTTATATTTAGTTACCAACAACCACTACACAAATACTACCATAACAAAATTATATTGTCAATATTTTTTCATACATTTGTTTGTATAGCTATAAAATTATCTCTCCAGTAAACAAAAAAATAGATCCATAATTAATGCATCTATTATGTACCTATTTCTCACTATAGTAATCATTATCATTCAATATAAAATTTAATAATTCCAGTACCTTATCCCTATATTCATCATTATTTTTATTCATTAAATAAAAATGACAATATCCATTTACCAAACACCATTTTAATTTGACATCATCATATTTTCCTTGAGATAAATAACCACTCAAAAAGTTTTCTATATCTTGTTTTTTATCCATAAATTTTTGTCCCGGTCTTAATATACAAGCCCAAGCTATATCTTGTTCTTTTAATCCAATACCACTATACTCCCAGTCTACAACACCATTAATAGAATCATCTAACCATAAAATATTACCATAATGAAAATCACCATGAATAAATGTATTTAAATTCTTATCAAAATCATTTTTCTTCAAAAAACTAATATATTTACTTATTTTTTCTTCCTCATATAGATTAGAATAAACTTCTTCATTTGGACAACTATTTATCACTCTTTGTTTAGCTATATTCAAATTATCAGTAGGTATCTTATGTATTTTTGCTAATTCACAACCATACTTAAACAACAACTGGTTTCTAGAACTATTATCAGCATTAAATATATCTGACAATTTTTCTCCTTCTATTTTAGACAAAACAATATACTTTCTTCCATTATAAATCCCATGTTCAATTATATTAGGAATTTTAAAATAATAACTATTACTTTTTAAATAACTCAAATTATTTACTTCTGTAGTAAAATCACATATCTTACTTCGTTCTATCTTAATAAAAACATTTTTCGTAATTTTCTTTACTTCACATAAACATTCTATAACATCATTTCCAGCCGGAAGATAACTTACAATTTTTTTAATTTTTATATTGTTATATTTTATATCAAATGGATCAACAACTAAATCACGCCATTTCGGATATATATTACTCATATCATCAACTCCATACCTAATATATTACTTCCCAAAAAATTTATATTCTTCAAACAATCTATCTATACAAGTTATTCTTCTCAATATATTCTATTATTTCTTTGTCTAAATACTTCTCTACTACATTATACTTTCCATCGTGAAGCAATTTCCTAATCTCTCTCGAAGAGATATCTACTTCCTTAAATCCCTCTACTACTATAAAATTACCTCTCTTCTTATATTTACAAAAATACTTATCTATCTCTATATTCTCTCTAGGAATAACTAATATCTTTCTCTCTAATATTTCTTGATAATTCTTCCATTTATCAAAACTAATTACATTATCAGCTCCAATAATTAAATATAATTCATCATCACATTCTCTTTCTAACTTATCTAAAATCATATATGTATATTCTAAATCATTATATCTATTATCAATAATAATACTATCACTCTTGTAATAATTCCACATATCTATTCTATAATTAACTGGAATTATCCCAGTCTTATCCCAATAAGCACCAGTAGGTATTACTAAAACTTTATCTACATAATCATTGTTAAGTAAATAATCAACTATCATCTTATGTCCTTTATGTACTGGATCAAAACTACCTACATATATACCTACTCTCATTTTTACCCTCTATCCCTCTTATACATCGGTATTACAAACTTATGTCTACTATTATTATGCATTCTCTCTATTTTTAAAGCTATTTCTTTATCAAGTGTTTTATCTTTTAATATATATCTTTCTATATCATTGTAACTTACTCCCATCTTATCTTCATCACTCATACCAGATAATCCATCACTAGGAGTCTTATATAATATCTCTTTAGGTACCTTTAATACTTCTCCAATTTTTATTACTTCAGATACTAACAAATCTCCTATTGGAGCAATATCATGAACAGAATCTCCTCCTTTAGTAAAATACCCAACATATAATTCACTCTTATTACTAGTACCTACTACTAAATAAGGCCTCTTTTCTACTTCTGATAACAAAGCAGCCATATAATAGCAACTCATCATTCTCATTCTAGGTTTAATATTAATATCACTATTTTTAGTATCTTCCAAACTATAATTATTATTTTTATTAATCTCTTTCTTAAAATCTTCAAACATTTCTGTTAAATCTATATTTAGTAATCTATTTCCATAATATTCACTTAATTTTTTAGCATCATCCATATCTCCTTCATTTGAATAACAAGGCATCGTCAAACCAACAACTCTCTCACTTCCAAGTGCCTTGCATAATAAAGCCAATACTACTGCCGAATCTTTTCCTCCACTAATACCTAATACTGCCCCATATAACTTATTCTCTTCGTAATAGTCCCTAATAAATTTAATAATATCATCAGTTAACTTTTCATAATTCATACATACCCTCCTCTATTTAATTAACACTCTTATATATATTATATCTAAAATAATTTATGAAGTAAATTTTTCAAGCAGAAAAAACCTATCATTATCTGATAAGTTTTAAAATATTCCTTTAATTAATCCATTAGTATCTATATCAATTTCTTCTGCTGCTGGTACTCTAGGAAGTCCTGGCATAGTCATAATATTACCTGCAAGTACAACAATAAATCCAGCTCCATTTTTAATTTCTACACTTCTAACTTTAATAGTATATTCATCATTACATTCTAAATTCTTAGGATCATCTGATAAAGAATATTGTGTCTTTGCTATACATATTGGATATTTTCCATATCCTAATTCTTCTAATCTATTAATTTCTTCTAAAGCTTCACTACTATATTCTACTCCTTTAGCATAATATATCTTCCTAGCAACTTTCTCTATCTTAGTCTTAATATCATCTTCTAAATCATACATAAACTTAAACTCTTCTGATTCTTCTACTAAGGAAACAATCTTTTTAGCTATATCTATAGCACCTTCTCCTCCATCTGCCCATCCTGTAACAAGACTAAGTTCTATTCCTTTTTCTGCCAATTTATCTCTTAAATAATCAATTTCTTTATCTTTATCTTGACTATACTTATTAATAGCTACTATTACATTAAGTCCAAACTTCCTCTTTATATTATCTATATGTTTAAATAAGTTATCCATTCCCTTATCCATAGCAGGAATATTTTCTTCAAATACCTTATCTTTTTCTACTCCACCATGGTATTTTAAAGCTTTAATTGTTGCTACTAATACTACTGCATCAGGTACTAAGTTATTCATTCTACATTTTATATCTAGAAATTTTTCACATCCTAAATCCGCTCCAAATCCTGCTTCAGTAATTACATAGTCTCCTAATTTTAAAGCCATTTTTGTAGCTATAACACTATTGCATCCATGTGCAATATTAGCAAAAGGACCTCCATGAATAATTGCTGGAGTATGTTCTAATGTTTGTACTAAGTTAGGTTTAATAGCATCTTTTAATAGTACTGCCATGCTCCCTTCAGCCTTTAAATCACGAGCAAACACTTCTTTACCTTCTTTATTATAACCAATTATTATATTACCAAGACGTCTCTTTAAATCTTCCATATCAGTAGCTAAGCATAAAATAGCCATTACTTCAGAAGCTACTGTTATATCAAATTTATCCCTTCTAGGAACTATTTTAGCTTCTCCAGATAGTCCAGTATCTACTACTCTTAACTGCCTATCATTAAGATCCATACATCTCTTCCAAACAACTTTCTCTATTCCTAATTTATTACCAAAATACATATGATTATCTATCATTGCTGATAGTAAATTATTAGCTGCTGTTATTGCATGAATATCTCCTGTAAAATGTAAATTAATATCTTCCATTGGAGCAATTTGCACCTTACCACCACCAGTAGCTCCTCCCTTAATTCCAAATACTGGTCCTAAAGAAGGTTCTCTAAGAGCAAGTATTGCCTTCTTACCAATCTTTCTAAGTCCATCTGCTAATGCTATACTCATAGTAGTCTTTCCCTCTCCTAAAGGCGTCGGACTAATTGCTGTAACTAATATAAGTTTACCATTCTTTTTATCTTTATTCTTATCATATACATGATTATCTATCTTAGCCTTATACTTTCCATATAATTCTATATCATCCTCTTCTAATCCTAAATCTAAAGCTATCTCACTTATCTTTTTCAACTCTGTATTTCTAGCTATTTCTATATCTGTCATTCATATACCTCCTTACAATATAAGTATATCAAATAAAAAAACTATTATCAAGTTTTCTCGATAATAATGTATCCTAATAAGTTACTTATTGCATAACTAATTTTCTACATTTAGATTTAATATTTCTAGAAGTAACATCTGCTACTATTGCTTCTTCTTTCTTCTCTAAGTAAAGTCCTTGTTTAAGAGGTAACCATAAATGTAAACAATAATCTCCTACTTCATCAGTTACATTTACCCATTCTGCTATTATTCCATCTTCATCTTCACATACTTGCATTCCGTGTTTTTTCATAATTCCTTCTGAATTAGATCCTATTAAATCTGTTCTAGCATATACTAAATCAAAATCATTATAGTATGCATATTCCATAGCAAAAGTTACTAATTCACTACAAGCTCCTCTTCCACAAAACTCTTTACAGTAGATAATCCATAAAAGTAAACATTCTTAACATCTTTATTATCATAAGATTTAAAATCTACTGATACATTTTCTTCATTATAAGTAACCCCATTCATAGAAACTGGATTCATATCTTGATCTAGATAAATAAATAATTTACCATTAGTATTATATAATTTTAATTCTTCAGCTGCAGATTCATATGTAATTTCTTCTCCATATTGTTCTTCAAATGATTTTAATAAATTCATCAAGATAAAGACATTTTTTTCTGAATATCCCATAGTAGCAATATAACATCCATTATCTAACTTTTTCCATACTTTAATCTTCTGCTTATTATTATATATATTTTTATAAAATTCTTTCTTATTCAT
>CAJMQX010000012.1 GCA_905215635.1 uncultured bacterium
TTCAATACCAACATTGAAGACTGCTCCAAGATAGAATTTGGTAATTATATCTAGGGGAACTTTACGATTATTTAAACTATCAAATTCACGAACATGTTTATTAATATCTTCATTCATAACATCATAGACAATATCCATCGTAACAGAATTTTTATTGTTTACAACGATTAGTTTATATATTTCTTTGTTTTCTTCAATATGATCTATAAAGATAGAAATCATTTTAAGATAATAATCTCTAGCAGTAGTTATCTTCTCATTTTTAGAAAGCTCTTTGGCAAGTAAGTTTTTGATAGCTTTAACGCAATCACTAAGTAAATCATATTTATCAGAATAATGACTGTAGAAAGTAGATCTATTTACTAAAGCCCTAGTACAAATATCAGATACTTTGATTTCCTCAAAAGGCATTTCCTTCATTAATTCAATTAATGTTGTATAAAGTACTTTCTTAGTTTTAACTATTCTTAAATCAATTTTTTCATTTTCCATATTATCCTCCCTCTTTTTATAACATAATTATACCAATTTTATAATTTAAGTAAAGAGGGTTATCAATATATTAGTACATTTTCATACAAGTGTCTATTATTAGACAGATATAGAGATATGTTTGTTGAATATTTGGAAGTTTGTAATACAATGAATAAGAAACGGAGGAAATATAAATGAAAAAATTTGGAGATTATGTATGTAATCATAAAACATTAATTCTAATTATTACAATGATTTTATTTGCACTATCATTAATAGGAATTAAGATTACGAAAACGAATTATGATATTTTAGTATATTTACCTAAAGATATTGAAACTGTTAAGGGACAAGATATTTTAACAGAAGACTTCAATATGGGATCGTTTTCTATTATTACTATTAATAATATGAGTAGTAATGATATTCTTAATTTAGAAAATAAAATTCGTGATGTAGATGGAGTTAATAAAGTAGTCAGCTTATATGACGCTATTGGTACAGATATTCCTAAAGAATATTTACCTAGTGATATCGTTAGCAAAATTAGTACAGATAATGATGATGTATTGTTAGTTACATTCAGTAGTTCTACATCATCAGATAGTACAATTAAAGCAGTTAATGATATTAGAAATATTACTAATGATAAAGTAAAGATGGGTGGTATGAGTTCAATGGTCGTTGATACAATGAACTTATCCGATAAAGAAATAACTATCTATGTTATCATAGCAGTAACTTTATGCTTAATAGTATTAGAGTTAGCATTAGATTCTTATTTAATACCAATATTACTACTAGGAAATATTGGAATATCTATTATCTTTAATTTAGGTACTAATGTCTTTTTAGGAGATATATCTTATATTACTAAAGCATTAGTAGCAGTACTTCAACTAGGAGTTACAACAGACTTTTCAATATTCTTATATCATAGTTATGAAGATAAAAGAAATAAAGGAATAAATATGAAAGAGGCAATGTGTGAGAGTATTAAAGAGACATTTACTTCAGTTACAGCTTCTTCAATTACCACTATTGCTGGATTCTTAGTACTATGTACAATGAGACTTACACTTGGTAAGAACTTAGGATTAGTTATGGCTAAAGGAGTATTTATAGGACTTATCTCAGTTATAACAATCTTCCCTAGCCTACTACTAGTATTTGACAGACAAATTATGAAATCTAGACATAAACCAGTAATGTTTAACTTTTCTAAGATTAATAACTTTATAGTAAAAAAACATACATTAATATTTATAATATTCGTATTAATGATTATACCGGCTTATCTATGCTATAACAAAGTAGATGTATACTACAAGATGGATGAGAGTTTACCTAAATATCTAGAGAGTATTACAGCTAATCAGGAACTTAAAGATAAATATAATATAGTATCTCCTGAAATAGTAATATTAGATAGTAATATTAAAAGTGATACAATAGATGAATTAATACAAGAAATTAATGAAGTAGATGGGGTTTCACTTATTCTATCTAGTAATACTTTAAATCAAATGGGAATTAATACAGATACATTACCTGATGATATTAAAAATATATTTACTTCTGATAAATATCAAATGTTTTTAATTAATTCAGTATATGATATTGCTACTGATGAATTAAATACACAAACTGATACTATTAATAAGATAATTAAAAAATATGATAGTAATGCTATATTAGCAGGAGAAGGGCCATTAATGAAAGATTTAATATCTATTAGTGATACAGACTTTATTAATGTTAATTCTCAATCAATTGTATGTATACTAATAATTATGATTATAGCTTTAAAATCAATTAGTTTACCAATATTATTGATAATAGCCATACAAACAGCAATATTTATTAATATGGGATTTTCTTATTTGAATGGAACAGTACTTCCTTTTATAGCTCCAATAGTACTAGGAACAATTCAATTAGGAGCTACTATTGACTATGCAATACTTATGACTACTAATTATTTAACTAGAAGAAAGAATGGTATGGATAAAGAAAAAGCTATATTAGAAGCAGCTAATTATTCAGATAACTCTATTCTTACTAGTGGGCTTTGCTTCTTTGCAGCAACATTTGGAGTAGGATTATATTCTAAGATTGACTTAGTTGGGGCAATATGCTCACTTATAGGTAGAGGAGCAATTATTAGTATGTTTGTAGTTATTATAGTATTACCTACTATACTACTAGTATTTGATAAATTAATTATGAAGACAACTTTAAATGTGAAGGAGGATAAAAATATGAAAAAGAATTTAAAAAAAGTAACAGCTTGTTTTATGCTTACCTTATCACTATTTACTACTATACCAGTTAATGCCTTAACAAAGAATGAAACAGTATACTCAAAAATTAATAGTGATGGATCTGTTATTAAAACTACAGTTACAGAACAATTAATTAATAATAATAAAGATGATGAAATTAATGATTTGACAGATTTACTTGATATTAAAAATATTAGTAACGATAGTTCTTTTGTAAAAGATGAATTTAAAGTTACTTGGTCAGCACTTGGTAAAAATATTACTTATCAAGGAACTAGTGATAAAGAATTACCAATAGGAATAAATATTACTTATAAATTAGATGGAAAAGAAATGACAGCCGATGAAATGATTGGTAAAAAAGGACATGTAGAAATAATGATTAAGTATACTAATAAAGATAAACATTTAGTATATGTAAATGGACAAAATACTTATCTATATACACCATTTGTAGTAGTTATGGGAACAGTTATTCCTAATCAAGATAATTATAATTTAACTATTAGTAATGGTAAAATTATGGATAATGGTATGAGTAATATGGTTGTGGGGCTTGCTACTCCGGGATTATATGAAAGTATGAATATGTCAGAACTTAGTGACATGGATAAAATTAATATTAGTTTTGATACTGATAAATTTGAATTACCTACAATGTATAATATAGCCTCTTCAAAAATATTATCACAAGATGATTTTAAGATATTTGATAAAGTAAATAGTATTTCTAATAAAGGTAGTGAACTTGATAAACATATGCAAGAATTAATGGATGGTGCTTATGATTTATTAGAAGGATCTAAAGATTTAAATAATGGTACTAACCTACTTTATGAAAAGTTAGTTTTAGTTAATGAAAATATGCAAGAAATTATGAATGGTGCTATCAATCTTGATGATGGTATTAACTTAATGATAAATACATTAAAAAATATATCTAATTCATTAAACGATCCTAAGAATGAAGATAGTATTACTTCTATTAAAATGCTTATAGCTACTAATAATGAACAAGTTAAGAATATTAGTGATATTAATAATTTATTAGCTACTACTTATAATGAGAAAGAACTAAATAAATATAGTTATCAAGATGTTATTAGTATGGATCCTACAATGACACTATATAATGTTAAATATAACTATGAAAATAATTATGCTAATAATATGAAATTAATTACTCTACTTAATAGTAATACTGGAGCTTTAGAACAATTATTAGAGAAATTAAATTCTGTTAATGATAGTGTTAATGGTATGATTAGTTTAATGAGTAACAACCTAGAAGAAATGGAAGTTGGTGCTAAGAAATTAGCTGATGGTACTAAAGAATTAGCTTATGGATTAGACCTTATTGCTAATAAGACTTTGGAAATGGTAACTGGTACTGATAATCTAGTTATAGGAATGGAAACATTTAATAATGGATTAGGAGAATTTGATGAACAAGGTATTAAAGTATTAAGTAACTTTTTAAATAATAGTTTACGAGGAAATGTTAATAAATTAGAAAAGTTAGCCAATATGGGAAATGATTATCAAACATTTACAATGAAGAATAGTACTGATGATGGTAGTACAAAATTTGTAATGGTATTAGATGGTAAGAAAGTTACTAAGGAAGAAGTTAAAACTAGTACTAAAGAAGAAAAAACATCATTTATAGATAGAATTAAAAACTTGTTTAAATAAAAAAGTAAGGAGATCTTTTTTAGAAGAGGTCTTCTTATTTTTTGTGCTAATAAGATATATACTTACGATATTACTATGAAATCATTCTTGATTACTATTCAATGTTAATAAGAACAGTGCGGAAACTGCCGAAGTCGGCGACAAAACCAATGCAGATGTCACTGAAGTAGAACACACCTGCACTGGAACCACTGTTTTTTGTGCCTCTGTACTATGCCAATTCCAATATGCTAATGTTCCGCCAATAATTGCAATAATTAATCCAAACATGGCAACTATTATCAATGCTTTCTTATTATTTTCCATATTATACTTCTTCAAAAAAGTCCTCAAGTATAATACTTTATAACTTTTTATTTTGTCTAGTAATATATATTTCATTATCGATAAAGAAATAAAGCAACCTGAATATATCAGATTGCTTTATGAATTTATTATATTAGAATATTAGCATTGCTAATGTAAGAATAGCTACTGAAGCTAGAGCTAGATATAGAATTAATCTAAAGGCCCATTTGAACCAAGTAGAATATTCAACACGAGCTACTGCTAAACCACCCATGATAGCACCACATGTTGGAGTTATTAAGTTAACTAATCCATTAGCAGCAACCATAATCATAATACTAGTTTCAACTGAGAAACCTAATTGATTAGTAAGTGGTCCCATAATTGGAGTAGATAAACTAGCTATTCCAGATGATGATGGTACTAAGATAGATAATACTATATGTAATAAGTAATTACATGGAGCATATAAGATGGCTGGCATGTCTTTTAACCATTCAGCAGCATTATAGATAATGTAGTTATCAAAATGAGTTATTCCCATTAGTACTGATACTCCACGAGCTACAGCAATAACGAAAGCTACTGAAATCATATCATCGGCACCATCTATAATAGTATCAACGGTTTCTTTTTCACTAAAACCATTAATAATACATATTACAATAGTTGCAATTAAAAACCATAAAGTGCTTTCATTAAAGTACCATGTTCCTAAAGGAGAACCTGTTAAGAAACCTGTAATATTATCAAATATTGTAACTCCAAAGTCTCCCCATGGAATAAATCCTAAAATCATTATTAAGAATGATAGACCAAATATCCATAAAGTAACTTTTTGTTTACCAGATAATTTAACATTATCTTCAATTTCTTCTTCACCATATTTATTTTCCATGGCTTTTTGTTCTTGCAATGATAAGAATGTAGAACCTTTATTTTTCTTAACTTTCTTAGCATAACGCATTACGAATAAAGTAGCAATAACATAAGATGAGATCCATAATGCTACACCAATAGCAATAATTACGCCTTGGTTTACAGCAATTCCATCTGGAAGAGCATCAATAGCAGCTCCTACAGCAAATGGGTTAATAGTTGAGCCTAGAACACCTACTCCAGCTCCAAGTAAAATTGTTGCTGATGCTACAATAGTATCCATACCAGCGGCAACCATCGTAGCT
Source organism: uncultured bacterium (assembly GCA_905215635.1). The sequence goes on from CAJMQX010000012.1 coordinate 5,927, forward strand.
GATAGTAATGCATAGAAACCAACTGTTTCTTCTAGCATACCATAAGTTGTTCCTCCAATACTAAAGATAAACATAAGTATTGGAATTAAAACTAGTTCTTTACCTTTTAACTTTTTAATTAATACTTTAATTCCAGTTTCAAGAGCACCAGTTTTAGTTACTACTGCTAAGTATGCTCCTAGTATCATTATAAAGATACATACATCCATAGCATCTTGGAATCCAAGAATTGGACTCATTAGAACATCAGATAATTTTGCTCCAACTACACCACTACCATTTACTATCTCTTCGCCAACAAACTTAGCTTGAGGTAATAAATGTGAAGCTATTCCCAAAGCAAAGATCATGATGAGAATTATTGAGAAAGCTGAAAGCATTGTCTTCTTGTTCTTCTTTTTTGTTTCTTTCGACATTTTTATTTTTCCTCCCTATTTAGTAATTTTTGTACCAGTTTTACCTTTAAGTGCCTCTTCTCCCTGACTAAGTGCAGAAATGATTGCTATTCCTTCTGGTTTCTTTTTAACAAAATCAATACAAGCTTCTACTTTTGGTAACATGCTTCCTTTTGCGAATTGACCTTCTTCAATATATTTAGTGGCTTTTTCAATAGTCATAGTGTCAATAGACTTTTGATTAGCAGTATTGAAATTAATACTTACTTTGTCTACTGCGGTTAAGATAAGTAAGATATCGGCATCAATTACAGATGCTAGCTTAGCAGCAGCAAAGTCTTTATCAATGACAGCATCTACTCCTTCATAACCTTCTTTTTTTACTACAGGTATTCCACCACCGCCACAAGTAATAACAACATTGCCATTATTTACTAGTTGTTTAACAACATCCTCTTCGACAATACTAAGGGGTTTAGGAGATGGTACAACTCTCCTATAACCACGTCCTGCATCTTCGACAAATATATAGCCTTTCTCTTTTGCAATTTCATCAGATTGCTCTTTGCTATAGAACATTCCTACAGGTTTAGTAGGACTATTAAAGGCTGGATCTTTTAAGTCTACTTCAACCCGAGTAATGATTGTCACACATTTTTTATCTAATTTTTCTTCATTTAAACAATCAGTGATAGCTTGTTGTAAATGATAACCGATATATCCTTGACTCATGGCACCGCACTCTGCAAATGGCATTAAAGGAGTTCCGGCATTATTTTGATAAGCATTATCAAAAGCTAGGTTAATCATTCCTACTTGAGGACCATTGCCATGTACTATGACAACTTCATGACCTGATTTAATAATTCTTACTATTTGTTTAGCTGTTTCTTTAACTAAACTTAATTGTTCAGTAGGAGTTTTACCTAAGGCATTTCCTCCTAAAGCAACGACTATTTTCATAAAATCCCCTCTCTATTTTTTACCAATTGTAGCATATATAACAGCTTTTATAGTATGCATTCTATTCTCTGCTTCTTCAAAAACTTTAGACTTATTGCTTTCAAATACTTCATTGGTTACTTCCATTTCATTTAAACCAAATCTACTTGCAATATCTTTACCGATAGTAGTATTAGTGTCATGGAATGATGGTAAGCAATGTAAGAAGATAGCTTTAGGATCAGCATTATTCATAACGTCCATGTTGACTTGATATGGATGAAGTAATTTAATTCTTTCTTCCCATTTTTCTGGAGGTTCACCCATTGATAACCATACATCAGTATAAATTACATGAGCTCCTTTAGTACCTTCCATAATATCTTCGGTCATTTTAATTACTGAACCACTCTTCTTAGCTATTTCTTCACAGGTAGCTCTTAGTTCTTCAGCTGGCCATAACTCTTTTGGAGCACAGCAAGTAAAGTTAATTCCTAATTTAGAACAGATTACCATTAGGGAATTACCAACGTTATTTCTAGCATCTCCGCAGAACACTAGTGTTTTGCCTTTCATATTTCCTAGACATTCTTCAGCAGTCATAATATCTGCTAACATTTGCGTTGGATGAAATTCAGTAGTTAGACCATTCCATACTGGAACTGTAGAGTATTTAGCTAAATCTTCAACGATAGATTGATCAAATCCACGATATTCAATTCCATCATACATTCTACAAAGAACTCTAGCGGTATCGGCAATACTTTCTTTTTTACCCATTTGACTTCCAGTAGGTCCTAGATAAGTAACGCCCATACCTAAATCATAACCGGCTACTTCGAAAGAACATCTTGTTCTAGTACTATCTTTTTCAAATAATATAGCAATATTTTTTCCTTCTAAGTATTTATGTTTTTTACCTTTATGTTTTAGAACTTTAAATTTTTTAGCTAAATCAATTAAGTATCTTATTTCTTCTTCACTATAATCTAATAATTTTAAGAAATCTCTTCCTTGTAAATTCATTACTTATCACTCCTTATTAGGGGCATACTCATACATCTTGGACCACCTCTACCACGAGATAATTCAGATCCATGCATTTCTAATACTTTAATACCATATCTTCTTAAAACAGCATTAGTAATATTATTTCTATCATATACGATTACAACACCTGGAGCAATGCATAAAGTATTTGAGCCATCATTCCATTGTTCTCTTTCAGAAATTATTTTATCTCCACCACCGCAAGGTATTAGAGTAATATCTCTTTTTAAGTATTTTTCTAAGATGTTTTCTAAGCTATCATTTATTTCTTTTACTTTGATGCCTTCCATAACATCTTGTTTTATTTCAAATACTTGAAGAGTATCCATGATACCTGGATGGTATGTAAATTTATCATAATCTATTTGAGTAAATACAGTGTCTAAGTGCATGAAAGCTCTTGATACTGGAATGTTAAAAGCAAGTATAGTATCGAATGGGCATTCTTCATCTTTAAACATGTTTTGAGCTAATTGTTCGATTGATTCAGGTAATGTTCTTTGACTGACACCAATAGCTAAGATATGTTCATTTAATACTAGAATGTCACCACCTTCAATATGATATGGTAGGTATCTATCATAATATTTTACAGTATCTTTATAATCTTTATGATAATTAAAGATATATTCAGCATAGATAGTTTCTCTATTTCTTGTTACTGAGTACATTTTGTTTAAACTAATTCCATTTCCTATTGATGCAAATGGATCTCTTGTAAACACTAAGTTAGGCATAGGATCTGCTAAGAATTTTGATTCTTCAGTTACTAGGTCTACTAGAGAGTGTTCCATATCTCTTTCCATAGCAGATAATTCATTTACATTAATTCCTTCCATAGTTTTAAGAACTAATTCTTTATTATCATTGAAATCCATCAAGTATTTAATTAAAGCATTTTTATATTTAGGGGTTTTAACACCGGCTTCATAGACAAATTGTCTTACGAATTTTTCTTTTAATTCGGGATTTTGGTCTAGTACTTCAGCCATTAGGTCTTCTAAGTAAACAACTTCAACGCCATTCATTCTTAGAATTCTGGCAAATTCATCATGTTCCTCTCTAGCAGTCTTTAAGTATGGAATATCATCAAATAGTAACCTTGATAATGAATCTGGAGTTAAATTTAATAACTCATTTCCTGGTCTATGCAACAATACTCTTTTTAGTGGCATTATTTCACTTTTTACATTTATCATTTCTTCTCTCCTCTTCTTTCTACTTTATATTTGATAAAAATAACTTAACCATCTCATTATCTGATTTCATAATCTCGTCATAACTTCCAGTTAAAATTATTCTACCTTCATTCATAAATACTATCCTTGTAGCAACTTTCTTAACAAAACTAACCTCGTGTGTGACAATAACCATTGTCATTCCTTCATTTGCTAATTCCACCATCATTTCTTGTACTTCTCTTACCATTTCTGGATCAAGAGCAGATGTTGGTTCATCAAAAAGTATCACTTCTGGCTTCATCATTAAGGTTCTAATAATTGCTACTCTTTGTTTCTGACCTCCAGATAAACTACTAGGATATACCATAGCTTTATCAGTTAAATTTATCCTATTAAGATAATCCATGGCCTTATCTCGTGCCTCTTTTTCACTATATATTCCTAATTTTACTGGAGCTAATATTATATTATCCATTACATTTAAATTATTAAATAAATTGAAATTTTGAAATACCATTCCAATCTTTTGTCTATATAAAGATATATTCTCATTATTTAATAGTTTGTTATTAAAATATATCTTACCACTATCAGGTTTAGCTAAATAAGTAACTGTTCTAAGTAGTGTACTCTTACCAGATCCGGAAGGCCCGATAATAACTACTCTATCTCCTTTATTAACTTCTAAATTAATATTTTTAAGAACTTTTAATTTTCCAAAACTCTTACTAACATTCTCTATCTTAAGCATGACAAAACTTCCTCTCAAATAATCCTAATAATTTAGATAATACACTAGTAATAAATAAATATATTAGTGCTGTTATCAGTAAAGGAAAGAAATAATTATAAGTATTTGATGCTATTATATCTGAAGCCTTAGTAAGCTCTACAATACCTATATATCCTGCTACTGAAGTTTCTTTAACTAATGTAATAAATTCATTTCCTAAAGCTGGTAATATATTCTTAATAGCTTGTGGTAAAATAATATATCTCATACATTTATTATAGCTAAGTCCTAAACTAAAACCGGCTTCCATCTGTCCTACATCAACGGAATTAAATCCTGCTCTCATAATCTCTGATACATAAGCTCCAGAATTAATTCCAAATGAAAGTATTCCTACTAATACTAAGTCTATTGAAACACTTCTAAATATAACGTAATATATAATCATTAGTTGTACAAGTGCCGGTGTTCCTCTAATAACTGCTACATAACCCTTAGCAATATAATTTAGTACTTTTCCTTTGCCAGTTTTATCGTATCTATCTCTTATTATTGCTACAACGAGTCCTAGTACTACTCCAAGTATTACTGCTCCAAGAGCAATAAGTAAAGTATTCTTAAGACCTTCTAAGATATACAAGTATCTATTGTCATATATTACACTCTTATAAAAATCTTCATATATTTTCATATCTACTCCTATTATTTAGAATGATTAATAATATATTCTTCTATCTTGCCTTCACTCATTAATCTATTTAAAACAGTATTTATATTATTAATTAACTCTGTATTACCTTTCTTAACGGCTATTCCATAACTATCGCTAAATAAGTAGCCTGGTAATATTTTTAAACTATCATTTGCACTCAATTTAAGTTCTTTTGATAATTTATTTTGTAGTTTATCAAGAGAAAATAATTTCTTAGGTTGCTTTTTAATCTCTTTAATTTGAATATCTTTTACTATAACTTTTTCTTCTTTTAATGGAGCTATAGCTTTTATACATTCTTCTTTTGTATCAAATTTTAATTCATCTATACTAAATTTA
>CAJMQX010000013.1 GCA_905215635.1 uncultured bacterium
TAATTATTTAGCATTGTATTTAGATATGTATAAATATCTTTAGTATTATCATTTAGTTTATAATAAATATCATTCATCCCTATAGAGAGAACAAGAATATCTGTTTTTTTTAGAATTTGATGAAGAGAGATGGATACTCCATCAAGTTCTTTTTCTTGATTATATTTTAGGGTGTTTAGTAGATCTGTTAAATGATAGTCTTTATCGGTAAATACTGTATTATATATAGATATGTTCTTAATATTAGTAGAAAAATCATTTATAGAAATAGAGTCTCCTAGAGAGGTAAAATATAATTTATCATCTTCAGTTAGTTTATAGATAAGATAGCACATGAAGAATGATATAAAAAAGAATAATATAATTATTATTTTTTTCATAAGTATCACTACTTAATAATATTATATTAATTCTATTTTAGCACCAACAGCAGTTAATTTTTCAATTATTTTATCGTATCCTCTTAGGATGTATGAGATATTATCAATAGTAGTTATGCCTGATGCGATTAAGCCTGCTACTAAGAGAGATGCTCCACCACGTAAGTCAGTGGCAGATACTTCAGTTCCCTTTAGTTTTGTTACTCCTTTAATGACAGCTTTGTGGTTGCCTTTTTTAACTTTGGTTTTAGCACCCATTTTATTTAGATATTCAAGATTTTGAAAGCGATTTTCATAAATAGTTTCTTCAATGGTACTACGACCTTTACATTGGGTCAAGAATGTAGCCATTATTTGTTGCAAGTCAGTGGCAAATCCTGGATATACTAAAGTTTTTATGTCAGTAGCTTTATATTTTTTCACTTCATTTACAATGATATTATCAAGACCTACTTCCATATCAACACCGCATTCTTTTAGTTTAGCAATTAAAGCTTCTAAGTGATTAGGAATCATATTATCTATTTTAAGATTTTTGCCAAGTAAAGCGGCAATTACTAAATAAGTACCGGCTTCAATACGATCAGGAATTACTTCGTGGAAACATTTATGTAAATATTTTACTCCGATAATAGTAATGGTACTAGTTCCCGCTCCTTTAATTTTAGCTCCCATATTGTTTAGATATGTGGCAATGTTAACTATTTCTGGTTCTTGAGCGGCATTATCTATAACGGTCTTTCCTTTAGCTTTAACGGCCGCTAACATGATATTGATAGTAGCTCCTACACTAGGAAAGTCTAGATAAATATTATTTCCTTTTAATTTCTTAGCATCTATTATGAAATGATTATCTTCTTCAGTAATAGTAGCTCCTAGTAGTTCAAAACCTTTTAAATGAAGATTTATAGGGCGTGCTCCAATGGCACAACCTCCCGGAAAATACATCTCTACATGATTGAATTTTCCTAGTAAAGCTCCCATGAAATAATATGAAGCACGAAGCTTTTTTGATAATTCTTGAGTAATTTCTTTATTGATGATATCACTAGAATTAATAATGACCTCTCCTGGTGTGCGATCTATTTTAGCATTTAAATGGATTAAGATTTTTTCTAAATCATCTACATCAGTGATATTAGGAACATTACTAATAGTAACTGTTTCATCACATAAGATAGCAGCAGGAATTAAGGCAACGGTACTATTTTTAGCACCACTTATAGTAATTGTTCCACTTAATTTATGGCCACCTTCAATTTTAATTTTAGGCATAATTACCTCCTTGTAATATATTATGTATAATTATTATTTTGGTTCAATATAACATGAATTTCTTTCTCATATACGATAACATAAAGTTCATTATTTTGCAAGCAATATTAACTTATTCACTTATTTTAAAGAGGAATATAGTTGATAAAATAAACACATGATATTAATACTTAATTATATTATACTAAATTTTAGTAAAATAATATTTAATAAAGTTTATGGGTTACCTTTATTTATTAGTAAAACTCATGTGTTTATATGTATTTATTTATATTTTAATTAATTCAGTTTCTTTATTTTGAGTTGCTATAATAATATTTTTAAATGTTATGTCTTCTTTATTTAGACGTTTAATTAAAGTATTATATGCTAACTCTTGAGTATTATTTTCTTCAGATAAATGGGCTAATAAGATATATTTGGTTTTATCTCCAATAAAGTCTGCAAGATATTTAGCAGAATCATAGTTAGATAAATGGCCTTTATCAGATAGTATTCTTTGTTTTAATTCGAAAGGATATCTACCATTTGTAAGCATTTCAATATCGTGATTACTTTCCATAATATAAATATCTCTATTTCTTAGTAGATTAAAATATTTACGATTAATATATCCGGTATCGGTAATATATACGATTGATTTATCTTGATTATTTACGATATATCCTACTGAGCCTTCAGCATCATGCGAAGTTTTTATTACATTAATAGTAAGATCTTTAATAGTAATAATATCACTATCAATTATTTGATAATTCTCTAGATATTCTAAATATGGATGCATCTCTTTTGTGATATAGACACATGGGTTTATTCTTTTTAATAAGACTGGTAGACCTTTAACGTGATCTACATGGGTATGAGTTATAAGTATAGCATCTAGATCACTAGGATATACTTCTAACTCAGCTAACTTTTCTAGAATATATTTACTACTATTACCAGCATCAATTAAGATCTTGGCTTCTTTTGATTCAATATAGGTAGTATTTCCTTTGCTACCGCTTGATAAGACTGATACTTTCATTAGTAGATACTAAGTGGATTTATATGGTAACCACCATTGTATGGAACGCCTCTCCATACACCAAAATCCAAGTGTGTTCCTTCATATGAATTTGAGCCCCATGCTGGTGTTGGGACAACATAACCAGTATTACCCATTGTGGCAATCTTTTGACCACGAGATACCGTTTGGCCTGGTTTTACTAATATAGTATTTAAATGCATATATTGTGTATAATAGTTACCAATATTATGGTTTATGATAATGTAATTACCTCTAGTTTGATTACAACTAGTGTTACCTCTTACACAACCTGAACCAACAGCATATACTGTTCCATTGTTAGCAGCATATATTGGAGAACCAAAGCCGACATAAATGTCGATAGCGGCATGGAATGAACCCCAACGATACTGATAGTATGTTGTAATAGTATATGGTGTACTTGTAGGCCATGCCCAGTATGATAAATCAGCAACATTAGGAATATATTTGTCTCCTTTAACAAGAATTTTGCTCACAGAAGGCTTAATTTCACTACTTCCTACTAAAGCAACGTCTACTAATTGTCCATTAATATACTGATATTTACGGGTTACTTTATCAAGACCATCCTCGCCTTCTCTTTCCACATAAGAGTATCCTACTACTAACTCATCATCATATTTTATTTCAGTTTGATATTTTTGTACTTCTTCTTGAACAGAGTGTTTTTCTACTACAATACTAATTATTGGATTAATTAAGCCTACTACTACTCTTTGTGATTCGTATAGTAAATTATTGACACTAGTAAATTCAGGGTTCGCTATTAAAAATTCTTGAGTATTTAACTTATTATCATTAGCAATACTCTCAATAGTATCTCCTTCTTTTACAATGTAAGTGCTTTGTTCTTTAGTAGTCCCATATAATAAATATTTTGTTAATAAGGATTTTTCAGTGAAGATTTCTTCAGATGTAGGGATATATCCTTCTTTATAAGTAACTTTTTCTTTTATATATATGTCTTCAATTAATTCACCAGTGTCTACGATAGCTTCTTGAGTAGAGTTCATAAATTTAGTGTATGAATCGTTATCTACAAAGGCTTTAACTATATCTACGATGGCTTCATCAAATATTTCTTTATTGATAACATTAATAGTTATTGTTTCAGTTTTCTTTTTATCTTCTTTTTCTTCTTGTTCTTCACCATCATCAGATATTTCCTTTTCAATATTTATTATAATTCCTTTGATGGTAAAATTTTGTTGTTTTACCAACATGTTATATATTTCTTCATTAGTATTAGTTTTATTGTTATAAGTAACAACTTTTTTTATTTCAACACCTTTAGGAGTATATATTTTATCAACATTATATTTTTCTTTTAGTTTTTCTTCTTGGTGATTGATATATTCATTAAAGGCATCTTTAGACTCAACAGTTCCTATTTTTTTACCTTCTACATAGACAGCATATACTTCACTAGGGTTCTTATTAGTAGTTAACTTAAATCCTACTAAGAAGATACTAGCAATTGTTAGAACAATAACAATAATAAGACTTGGAGACCATTTCTTATTTTTCATTAGTACCACCATCCTTTTTAAGTGATAAGAACGTTGATGTTTTCTTTTTAAAGAGCATATCAATTGTTGCTGTTGGTCCATTACGATGTTTTAGGATAATTAGTTGAATTGGTGAAGGAATTGAATCATCGGTAATTGGAACGTCAACATCAGGAGCATGTAGTGCTGCAACGATGTCGGCATCCTGTTCAATTGCACCAGATTCTCTCAAGTCACTTAACACCGGTTTTTTATCTTCTCTTTTTTCAACACTTCTGGATAACTGTGACAAGGCAATAACAGGAACATTAAGTTCTAGAGCCATAGTTTTTAATTTACGAGAGATTTCAGAGATTTCTTGTTGTCTTGCACCTTGATATTTTCCTGAAGAGTCAATTAACTGTAAGTAATCGATAACTACTAAGCCTAGGCCTTCGCCTTGAGTAGATAGACGGCGACATTTGGCTTGAATTTCACTAGCAGTTGTAGCAGTGCCATCATGGAAATAAATATTTGTATCTGCTAACTGACTAATTGCTTCATTAATACGACGATAATCTTCATTTTCTAATCTTCCTGTTTGAAGTTTTTTATTGTCGATTTGTCCTAGTGAACTAATCATTCTTAGTACTAATTGTTCAGCGGGCATTTCTAGTGAGAAAATAGCAATATTTTTCTTAGTAGACTTAGCAGCAGCGGCAGCTATATTTAGAGCAAATGCTGTTTTACCTACGGCAGGACGGGCTGCAATAATTATTAGCTGAGTTTCATGAAGACCTTCAGTAACATTATCTAAATCTCTTAGACCGGTTGTTAGACCAGTTATTTTACCTTTATTTTTAACCAACTGTTCAATATCTTCTTGAGTTTTATTTAATACATCTTGAATTTTTCTAAACTCAGTAGTTCTTCTAGTTTTACCTACATTTAAAATTTCTTTTTCGGCTAATTCTACGGCTTCTGAAACATCAACCTCATTTTCATTAGCTTTTTTCTCAATCGCAGTAGCTGTTTCAATCAATTTTCTTAAAGTATACTTTTCTACTACAATGTTAATATAATATTCAATATTAGCACCAGTAGCAACGCTATTAATTATTTCTGATAAATATTCAACACCACCGATTTGACTTAAGATATTACGATCTACTAACTCGGTTGTGACAGTATTAACATCAATAGGACTTCTTTTTTGATACAAATCTTTTATTACCTCAAAAATTCTGGCATTACTATCTAAATAGAAATATTCTTTTTCGACATCTTCACAGCCTTTTTGAAGGGAAGATTTTGACCAAAACATAGAACCTATAAGGGCTTTTTCAGCATCTATATTATTTGGTAATCCTTTATTCATGTATTCACCTACCCTATAAGTCATCACATGACTTCTTATATATGATTATACTATAAAATAGAAAATATGTCATTATTTATATTGAATGTTATTTTAAATTCGAAGTCAGTGAATAAATGTTACTAAGATTTGAAAATGGATATTACTATGTATTTATTTTCATCTAACTTACAATGAATAATAATTAAAAAGACTATCATATGTGGCTACTTTATGTTTGTAATCTTGATAGTCTTAGTAATTATTTTTCTTTAATAGTTATTTTTAATTCAGCTTCAACTTCTTTATGAAGCTCTATTTTTACATGATGTACTCCAAGTAGGTTTAATGGGGTATCTAACTTAATTTTCTTTTTATCGATAGTGTATCCTAATTGTGTAAGTTTTTCTTCAATTTGTTTGGTAGAAATATTACCAAAAGTTTTACCATCTTTACCAGCTTTTACTTCAAAGATAATGTTTTCTTTAGCTAGCTTTTCTTTTACTATTTCAGATTCTTTAACTGCTTTATCATAAGCGGCTTTTTTATTTTTTAAATCTTCAGTTAGTCTTTCATTACTTGTTTTAGTGTATTTAACAGCATAGCCATTCTTGATTAGATAGTTAGTAGCATAGCCATCAGATACTTCCTTTATTTCTCCTGTTTTACCTTGTTTCTTTAAATCTTTGATAAAAATTACTTTCATAATATCACTTTCCTTTCGTTAATTATAGCATAAATACTAATAAATTGCACTATTTGAACACTTTTTTGTGGTTTTCGACAATGATAATTTGATATTTGTAGTTATCAACAAATGCTGTTTATAGATACTTATAAAATTTTGTAAAGAAAAAATAAGCATAAAAGAATGCCTATTTTGTTGTATATGGTATAAATCCCATGAATCTTGCTAATTTAACTTGTTCTGCTACATGACGTTGGTGTTTAGCACATGTTCCAGTGAATCTTCTTGGTAAAATTTTACCTGAATCATTAATATATTTACTAATTATATCAACATTTTTGTAATCTACTGGTTTTCCCATGCACATATAGCATACTTTTTTTCTTTTCTTACGAAATTCTGCCATTTTTGTTCCTCCTTTTTTAGAAAGGTAATTCGCTATCACTAATTTCTACTTTTTCTCCAAAACTTGCAAATGGATCATTGTCTATTGAAGTTGTTTCTGGAGATGATGGCATACCAACATCGAATGGGTTTTCATCAGCTTGACTTTGAACGGCTCTGCCTTGATCATTAGCTGATCCTAAAAATTCAACATTGCTAGCTATTACTTCAGTGACATATACTTTTTTACCTTCATTATTGTCGTAGTTTCTAGTTTGAATTCTTCCTTCAACTGCTACTTGACGACCTTTTGAAAGATATTTAGCAACATTTTCTGCTGCTTTATTCCAGATAGTAACATTTATAAAATCTGTTTCTGGTTCTCTTCCTTGAGATACTGGTCTTGATATAGCCACACTTATTTGACATACAGGCATACCGCTTGTAGTGTGTCTTAATTCAGGATCTCTTGATAATCTTCCAATTAAAAATACTTTATTCATTGTTCCTCCTACTTTTCAACATTTAGTATTAAATGTCTTATTACTGATTCGTCGATTGATGCAATACGATCAAATTCTTTGATTGCTTTATCGCTATTTGAATCAACATTGTATAAGTAATAGAAACCAGACTTGAATCCTTTTATCTCATAGGCAAATTCTTTTTGTCCTAATTCTTTAGATAAAGTGATTGTAGCTTTGTTATCAGTTAAAGTTTTTTCTAACTTTTTAACAGTATCTTTAACAGCTTTTTCTTCTAAATCAGGTCTTACGATGAACATTATTTCATACTTTCTCATTTTTGCACCTCCTTATGGTCTTGTGGCCTTTTCAGGCAAGCAAGGTATAGAACTTTCGTTCAAGTGGTATTATAGCAGATTATTTTTAGGTTGTAAAGAAAAAATGATAATATTGATTGGAAAAATTATCATGTTAAATTATTTATACTTTTTTATTTAAAAACTCCACTAATGTGAAGTTCTTATTCATTATAATATTTATCAATATTACTTGGTACTTTATCATTTATTACGGCATTAATTATTTTATCCTCTTGTTCTTTTGATACTGGTCTTCCAGTCATTTCTGAAAGAGTACCAATTACCTCTTTTAAAGTCTTTTCATCCTTCATATTACCATTTTGAAGTTTACTAGCTAAAGAAAGAATAGTATCTTTATCAACCTTTGTTTTCTTTTCTACTTTTTTAAAAAAATTATCTGAAAATCCCATAATTCCTCCTTATGATAATAGTATATGTTAGTAAGGCTTGGATGATAAAAGAAAAATACTCTTTTTGAGAGTATTTACTTTTCACTACGATTTTTAAATTCTATTTCGATTGGTGTTCCTTCAAAGTCAAAAGATTCTCTGATTTTGTTTTCAAGATATCTTTCATATGAGAAGTGAACAAGATTTTTGCTGTTGACACTGAAAACAAATTTTGGAGGAGTTATTCCTTTTTGAGCTACAAAATATATTTTTAATCTTTTTCCTTTGTATGAAGGAGGTTGATTTAGAATAACAGCATCTCTTATTACGTCATTTAGCACACTTGTTTTGATTTCCTTTTTAGAGTTTTCATATACTTTCTTTATTTCTGGCATTAAGGTATGAATTCTTTTTTTAGTTTTTGCTGATAGGAACACTATTGGTACATATGATAAAAATTGAAATTCAGCACGCATTAATTTAGTATATTCAGCAATAGTTTTATCTTTGATAGTATCCCATTTGTTAACTACTAATACTAATGGTTTTCCTGCTTCAAGGGCATAACTGGCAATATGTTTATCATGTTCTATAATACCTTCTTCAGCATTTATAACTACTACACAGACGTTACTTCTTTCAATGGCTTTCATGGCACGAATAACACTATATTTTTCGATGTTTTCGTATATTTTACCGCTCTTTCTAATGCCAGCAGTATCTATAATAACATAATCTTCCTTGTCATATGTAAAAGGTGTATCAATAGCATCTCTAGTAGTACCTGCTATATTACTAACAATAGATTTTTCTTCATTAACAATAGCATTTACTAGACTACTTTTGCCAACATTAGGACGTCCTATTACACAGAATTTTATTTTATCATCTATAAGGTTAACTTCTTCTTGAGGGGTAAAGTCTTTAGTTATTTCATCAAGTAAGTCCCCTATTCCTAGATTGTGTTCACCGCTTATAGGTAGAATGTCTGGAAATCCTAATTCATAATAATTATATATATCATTTTTTCTTTTTTCATTATCGATCTTGTTAACTGCTAAAATTATTTTTTTGCCACTTTTCATAAGCATATCTCTTATTTTAAAGTCATTAGCATTTAAATCTTCTTTTCCATCGATTATGAATATAATAACATCAGCTTCATCAATAGCTAGAGTTGCTTGAACGATTATTTCTTTATTAAAATCAGCATCTGATAAATCAATACCACCAGTATCTATAAGATGAAATTTATAGTTATTATAGATTACATCGCCATATATTCTATCTCTAGTTACTCCGGGAGTATCTTCAATAATAGATATTTTTTTACCTACTAATTTGTTAAAGATAGTAGACTTTCCTACATTAGGACGACCTACTAAAGCTACAGTGGGAATTCTCATATTTACCTCCTTATTTTTCAATATCTAGGGTTTCAATAAGCTTAGTGTATACCTCTTGCTTACCTAGTTTAGTAACACTAGAGAATAAAATTAAATCTTCCTTTGAAACATCTAGTGTTTTAGCAATAATACTTGAATTTTTATCATGATTACCTTTACTTATTTTATCAACTTTTGTACAAATAATAGTAACAGGTATATTATAATGTTTTAAATAATTATACATTAAGACATCATCATCAGTAGGTTTATGTCTAAAATCTACTAACATGAAGACCATTTTTAGGTTTTCTCTTTTTTCTAAATAGTCTTCCATAATAAGACCAAATTTATTTTTTAATTGTTTACTTACCTTGGCAAAACCATATCCAGGGGCATCTACTAAATAGAAGAAATCATTAATTAGATAGAAGTTTAGGGTTTGGGTTTTTCCTGGTTTTGCACTAGTTCTAGCAAAATTCTTTCTATTTATTAATGTATTAATAAAACTACTTTTTCCAACGTTTGAACGTCCTACTAATAGATATTCATTTTTGTTATCTGTAGGAAATTGACTGGCTCTTACGGCAGAAATAGTTAATTTAACATCTAAAATTTTCACATAAATCACCAGTATCATTATATAAAAAAAATAGAAAATAGTCAAATATGTGGTAAAATTAGAGTGTGATGTGTATGAATGAACTATTAAATTTATGTAAATTATGTCCTAGAAATTGTATGGTAAATAGAAATAAGGGAGAAATTGGCTTTTGTAAGTCAGGAAATAAAATTAGAATTGCTAAGGCTTATTTACATATGTGGGAAGAGCCTTGTATTACAGGAAAGAATGGATCAGGAACAATTTTTTTTAGTGGATGTAACTTAAGATGTATTTTTTGTCAAAACTATTATATTAGTGAACTTAATAATGGGGTAGAAATTGAGATAGAGAAGTTTGCAGATATTTGTTTAGATCTTCAGAATAGGGGAGCTACTAATATTAATTTAGTGACACCTACTCATTATGTTCCTTTAATAATAGAGGGGATTAAGTTAGCTCGAGAGAAAGGATTAAAGATACCTATTGTATACAATTCTTCTGGATATGAGATGGTAGATACTATTAAATTGTTAGAAGGAATTGTTGATGTATATTTACCAGATTTTAAATATTATGATAATGAGTATGCTTTAAAGTATTCTGGATGTAGAGATTATTTTGAATATACTGAAAAAGCGATTAGAGAAATGGTAAGACAACAACCTAAATGTATTTTTGATAAAGAAGGAAACATGATTAAGGGAGTTATTGTTAGACATTTGATTTTACCTGATAGGGAAGAAGATAGTAAAAAAATACTTGAATACTTATATAAAGAATATAAAAATAAGATATTTTATAGTATTATGAACCAATATACACCTGTTAGAAAATGTAAGTATGAAGAACTTAATAAAAAGGTTGATAATAGTGTATATGATAAAGTTATTGATTATGCATGGAATTTAGGAATTAGAAAAGCTTTTATTCAGGAAGAGGGTACTGTTAGTGAGAGCTTTATTCCTGAATTTGATTTTAAATTATAATTTAGTCTTGATTTTTAACTAATTCATATATATAATATGGAGTAATTAAGGAGGTATTATGTGATGGTTAATGATAAGAGAGTAGTAAGTAATGAAGAAATGATTGATTTATTAGATGATAATAAGTTACTTGAATATAGT
>CAJMQX010000014.1 GCA_905215635.1 uncultured bacterium
CAACCTGTCTGCCATCGTATACTGCCTTAAATGCCGCACGAATCGCAGCATTTAATTTATCCTTAACTAAATCTCTATTGCCCCTACAATTTGATGCTACGATTGGTAATCCCACGTACATGGCTTCCATTATATTAACAGGTAGGCCTTCTTGACAAGCAGAGCTGACTGCTAAATTTGATATTTTTAAAAGTTTAGGAATGTCTTTTCTATAACCTAGAAAATGGATTTGTCTACTCAAATTTAAATCACTAACAAGTTTTTGTGTTTTACCATTAAGAGAATCTTTTCCAGGCAATAATAAATGTATGTCAGCTTGTTCTTTTAGTAAACTTGAAATGGCATTAATTAACCATATTTGTCTCTTTCTTTTTGATATTTCTGCAGGATAAATCATAATAAAATCATCTTTCTTAAGTCCTAATGATTTTCTTAAATTTAACTTTTCTTTATCAGACATTACAAAATTAAATTTTTCTTCATCTATACCAACACCAGGTACATATTGTATATCTTTACATTTCTTAAACTTTCTTTTACATAAATTGTAATCTTCTTGATTTATCAAAATTAATGTATCAGTATATTTAGATAAATATTTTTCTACTGGGTAGAAAAATAGCCAGTTTTTAATTGGTGAACCTTTAAAAAAATGTAATCCGTGAGCTGTGTATATTACTCTAGTTTGAAATTTTTTTCTAGAATTTTTAGCCGCAAGCCTTGTAACAACGGATCCCATTGGAGTATGTGTATGAATAATATCAAATTTTTCTTCTTCACATATTTTTTTTAACTGTTTAATAGCTTTTAAATTATTTAATTTAAATGGGCTTCTTTCTAATGACACAACATGTTTAACATCACAATAAGGTATCTCTTCATTCCCATTCGTAGCAACATGCACTTCATATCCTTTTTCTTTAAATAATTTTAAAAATGGCAAATGAAATTGCAATATATGAGAATCTACGGTAGCTGTAAATAGTACCTTTTTCATTATGCTTCCCCCCTAATTGTTAGTCCATCTGCTATATTTTTATTTGCTGATTTATTGTAATTTACATCTGCTTTCGAATTTTTTTTCTTTGATTTTTTTGGCTTATATATGATTTTAGTATTGTCATCTTTCTTTTCGTGTTGCTTTTCTAACATTTTTAATTCTTCATGAATAGCTGACTTGGTATTACTAAAGCCTTCTCTTTTTATAACGCATTTTATTGTCTTAAAGAATATATATAAATCAAGCTTTAATGAAATGTTATTAACGTATTCTACATCTATGTTAATTCTATCTATAATGTTTAGACTGTTTCTGCCACTACATTGAGCAAGACCAGTTATTCCTGGCAAAACTTCTAATCTTCTTTTTTGATGCTTTGTAAATAATTTAGCATAATCTACAATCCATGGACGTGGTCCAATAAAAGACATCTCACCTTTAATGATGTTAAATAATTGTGGTAATTCATCTAGAGATGTTTTTCTTATAAAACGACCTACTTTTGTTATTTGATCTTCTTTGGATACATCATAAAAATTATTGCTTGTACTCATACTTCTGAACTTATATAAAGTAAATTCTTTACCATTTTTTCCGGTCCTTACTTGCTTAAATATTGCAGGACCTTTACTATCTATTTTAATTATTATTGCTATTAACAATAATATAGGCCATAATATTAATAATATTATACTGGCAATTAATAAATCTAACAATCTTTTTCCATACTTCTTGTACATTTTAATACACTCCTATTATTTTCTTCCTTTTACTTCTCTTTCTTTATCATAATTAATCCAAAGAAAAACATTATTCCAAATACGATTATAGATACAATCCATTTACCTTTATATGAATTATTTTCTTTAAAAGTAGTATCATCTATTTTAGCTGGTTCTTGTTCTTTTAAGACATTTACTTTAATATTATAAACTGATTTATTATCTTGATTATCACTAACAGTTATAGTAATCATGCCATCAGTTAATTCGGATATAACTTGATTTGATATTTCTACTTTATATGCTTCATCAGTAGGTATAGCTTCTAAATCTAGTTTTTCAGTATTTTCTTTAACATTTACTTTATAATCAAATACATCTTTTTGAAGTTCTATTTTAACAATACTAGATTTTATTTCCTTTAGTGCATTTTTATCAAATTCTTTAGGAGTTACTGTTTTAACTTGGGTATCTTCTCCTATTGTAACATTTATCGTTTGACCATCTAGATTAACTGTTTCGCCTGATGCAGTATAACCTTTAGCACTATGAATAGTTATTGTACCAGTTTTTTCTTTTGGGTTTCTTACAACATTTATAGTAATACTTCCTAAAGATATTTTACCTTCAGTAGGTTCACTTAAATTTATTTTATGTTTAATGCCATTAGGATAACTATCAGTATACTTATTGTTTACAAAGAAATTAGCAGGTACATCATAAGTTGAATATACCATGGTAAACTCAATACTACTTAAGGCTACTTCACTATTTGTAGTTAATTCAACATTCTTACTAGTACCGGCGGGAATAGTTAAATTATTTTCACTAACAGTTAAAGCACTAACTTTACTTACTCCAATGATAATAATAAGTAAAATAGATAAAATAATATTTTTAATTTTATTCATACAATCACGCTACCTACATTAATTATAAACTTTATGTTTATCTTTGTCAATTATTATCAAATAAAAGAATAGTTAACTATTTATTATTTCGTTAACTATTCTATCAATATCTTTATTATTAGTATCTATTATATATTCTTTCAGGTAATTACATAAGATAAGTTTTCTTAATAATACAATACATCTTTCTTTCATTTGACAATCTAATGGACGATTTAAATTTCTTTTCAGTTATGAAGAAGTTATAGATAGTATCTCCTTCGATTAGGGCTGATTAGATAGGGATTCTGCTAATTTATTACTTATAGTACTCTTCCCTACTTTAGCTGATCCAGTTATTATATATAATTTATTTATATTAGTCACTTCCTGATACTTTTTTTATTATTAGATTCTTCTTTAGTAGTAATACTTAGAATAATATTTTTATTTTCTTCACTTATATCAAGAGGAATATTAGCATCTTGTAATAAACTTAATATTTTCTCATTTGATAGTATATAACTAGGGTTTTTCTTAAGACGTCTTATTCTAGTTATTTGACTATAAGATTCACTACTTATTTCATATTTTAGACTATAAGCATATAGAGAATAAGATAAATCTAATTCTACTTTATCTAGATAGTATGCTCCAAGTGTACGATAATATCTAGCTAATTCTTGATTATCAAAAATATATTCATATGATTTATTAGCTATTAATAGCATATTATTATAATCTTGATTATCTTTATATATATCTGCTATATCTAGATAGTAATTAGGATTTATAGGATTATATATAATAGCACTGTTTAAATATTTTAAGGCTAATTCATCATCTTTATTCTGTCTAGATATTATACTTAACATTTGATAAGCTTCACTTATTTTATAAGTAGTCCAATGTATAGATTTATCAGATTTTATTTTATGGTAAGAAATTAATAATTCAAGTATATTTCTAAATGAATAATAGTTAGAATTTTGATCTTCTTTTAAAGAATTAATGGTATATGATAAATACTCTGTTAGAATATCTTTAGCAGGGTTATAATTTCCTTTCTCTATTAATCTTTTAGCTTTTAATAATTTAGCTTCTAAGGCTTCTATTTCTTGTTTTAAAGTGGCATCATCTTCACTTTTTGATGGTTTATCCATACGACCTCCTATGGTCATTATATCATATGCTACTAAAATAAGCAAATTTCTATATTATAGTTGTTTATACTTAATTTTTATTAATAGAACTTTTATTTTTTACTGACAAGGACACACATTGATGAGTCAAACTCAGGTATTTTATTTGATATCCATTTCTTTTTAATAATTAAATTACTGTCTGCTAATTCTTTTTCAAAGGTAGGCCAAGATACTATCTTACAAGAAGTAGCGGCAACATTTATACTTTTACCATTATTAATTACTGTTCTTTTAGTATTATTAAAAGATTTAGTTATATCTGATGTATACTCTTTGATACCATTACCCATAGCTACTATTAGGGATAGTCCATCTTTATTTAAATGATCATTGATAAAATTATAAAATTTTTCTCTATGTCTTTTATTTACAAACATATGAATAACAGCAATAGAATATATGAAATCAAATTTTTCTTCTAGAAGATCATTAATGATATCAAATTTTTTAAAATTATTAGGGTATTTATAGTTAGATAATTCATTACATTTTTCTATTACAGTATTAGAATAATCTATTGCTAATACATTATAATTATTCTCTAATAAAAATATAGCATCTCTTCCTTCTCCACATCCTATTTCTAATATTTTAGCATCTTTTTTAATATTTTCATTTTCGATGGTAGTAATTACTTCATCAGTCGGTTTTCTTGATGACCATAGATAATTATTGCTATATACTTGCTGATATCTTTTTTCATACGCTTTATAATAATTATCTTCAATATTATCTAATGTATTAGGATATTTTTTAATATTTTTTAAATTCTTATTATTTTTATTCATAATATTACCATCCTATCTTTAAAAGATTTTATTTATTTACGAATATATATTTTGTATAAGTACACTCTATTAATGAGAATTATTTAGTTTAGAGAAAATTCTTTATATGTATTGATTCTTCATAATATTATTTTATAGCTTTTAAAGCTTTTTTGCAAATAAAATAGAATGGATCATATTTTGTTATATATTATTAAATAAGGTATTGACAAAAATGGTTACATATGTTACCATTTATACAGATGAAGCAATATACAAAAAATAACTTATACAGAGAATATAATATGATGGAAAAAATTATATAGAGGAAGGTAATATTATGAAAAACAATTAATATATAGGAGGATTCTGGCATGACTAATGAACAAATAAGATTATTATCAAAAATGAAAAAACTAATAAATGAAGGTAAAAGAAGATTTGCTAATAGAAAAGATCGTGATTATCTTGCTTCCCTTTTAGAATTAGGAATTACAGAATCTGAAGCATGGAACTATATATTAAGATTGAATGTTCATTATTATTATCCTGATTTAAAACCGTTTTATTTGAAAGATGGAGAATCATTAGTATTTAAAATGAAAATAAATGATGATATTGCTTATATAAAACTAAAAATTGAAGAATATGATAATGGTGAAGAAACTGTTTGTTTATCTTTCCATAAGGATACTAAAATTTAAGGAGGAGATATTTATGAAGTGTGATGTTTGTTTTTGTACAGATACATATGTAGATGATTATGAACATGTTTATCATATTAAAAAAGAAGAAATAAAATTTACTGCTCCAAGAAGATTTTGCAAAAAGTGTCATAACTTAGTATATGATGAAAAGCTAGATAATGAGGCTAGTAAAAAAGCTCTTGAAATATATAATAAGAATTATGGTATACCTAAAGAAAAAATAATTGAGTTAAGAAATAATTACAATTTATCACAAGCTTTATTTTCAAAAATTATAGGTTGTGCAAAAAAAACTTTGATAAGTTATGAAAAAGGTACGGCACTACCTAATGATAACTATACTATTATTTTAAATAGCTTAATAGCAAGACCAGAAACTATAAAAAATTTAATAGAAACTAACAAACAACAATTTAATGAAAAGGAATATATAAAGATAACTACTAAACTTGCTCCATTTTTAAATAATAATATGAACCAATTATTAGATGAAAATAATTTTACTCCAACAGAATATAATGGATATACAAAAATGAATATTCAAAAAGTATTTGGTCTTATTTCATATCTTTCTGATAAATGTATTTTAAAAACAAAATTATTAAAGGAAATGTTTTATGTTGATTTTTTATATTATAAACAAACAGGATTATCATTAACAGGATTAGAATATGCAAAAATTAACTTAGGTCCAGTACCAGATGGATATGAAAAAATAATAAATGAATGTATGAAAGAAAAAATAATAGAAGATGATGTAGAATTTAAAAATGAATATGAATGTCATAATATTAAAAGTTTAGTTAAACCTAATACGCAAATATTTTCCAAAGAAGAATTAGAAGTCATTAAAAAAGTTAAGACGTTTTTTAGTACATATAAAGCAAAAGATATAGTGAACTTTTCTCATCAAGAAAAAGCTTTTACTGATACAGAATTTTATAAAAAAATTAGTTATGATTATTCATTTGATATTAATAGAATATTATAAATTTATATTAATTATTAAAATACCAATTATTGGTATTTTTTCTTGAATAAAATAAAATTAGGAAAACTATTCATAATAATAATTAGTAATATTTCTTTTTATAAAGCTTTTTAAAAATATTTTTTTGACAAATTTTGTTAAAATAAATAAATCATTATAAATAAATAGATTAGCATTTTTGTAAATATTTAGAACTTATTAAATCGTATTTTAAAACCACTATAATAATGTAGTCTAAAGGAGTGATAGACTATGAAAAAATTTACTTTGACACTGCTAATTCTATCAATATTTTTCCCATTATCTGTCTTTGCATATTCAGATTATATTATAGCTTCTGGTGAAAACATTGGTATAGAGCTTAAAGCTAATTATGCTCTAATCGTAGGATCATACAACATTGAAAACTATAACGTCTTAAACAATACAGAACTAAAAATAGGAGATAAAATAACTAAAGTTAATGATACAATAATTACCTCGGCAGAAGATATGCAAAAAGCAATAAACAAATACAACCAAGATAATGTTAAAATTACTTACATAAGAAATAATAATCACTTTACTACCAACATAAAACTATTTTTAGAAGATGGTGAATATAAAACAGGATTATATGTAAAAGACACTATAAGAGGAGTAGCTACACTTACTTATATTGATGAAGAAAACAAAAAATTCGGAGCTTTAGGCCACGAAATTATAGAAAAGACTACAAAAAGTAAATTTGAAATGTCTACCGGAAAAGTCTTTGAATCCACAGTGACTGGAATTACTAAAAGTGAAAATGGTAATCCAGGAGAGAAAAATGCTAGAAGTAACTCAACTAACATTTATGGAACAGTAGATGAAAACACTACAAGTGGAATATTTGGAGATTACACTACTAATATTCCTAATTCTAAGAAGTATAAAGTCGTCCCCTCCGATAAAATAGAATTAGGAAATGCAAAAATACTTACTACTATTAATGGTAATAATGTTGAAGCTTTTGACATTAACATTCTAAAAATTAATAAAAACTCCAAAACAAAAAATATTCTCTTCGAAGTTACTGATAAAACTCTCTTAGAAAAAACAGGAGGAATAGTTCAGGGAATGAGCGGTAGCCCAATTATTCAAGGAGATAATATAATTGGTGCTGTTAACTACGTTTTAGTAGATAAAACAGATAAAGGATATGGTATATTTATTACCAATATGTTAGAAGAAGCAGAAAACTAGGAAAAATTTTCCTAGTTTATTTTGTTACGCCTTTATCATTTTGATAATTTATATTTTCATATTTTATAAATATATCTTCTCCATTGTTAATATTTTTAAAAGATAATACTGTATCATTAGGAATATATTTACAAACATTTTCTAAATAGTGAGTATCTCCTCCAGAAATAATATCGCGGTAACTTAACCATTCTAAATTATTCATCTCTTTTAATTCACTAGTAGAAAAACCTGTTTCCATACTACAAGTGTTTATTACTTTTTCTAAATAATTATCACCATAATTATATGCAGTAATTGCTAGAGCTATATTGTAATTATATTTAGCTAATGAATTTTGGATCATCATACAACCAACTTTAATATTTTCAAACACATCACTAACACTATCTTCAGTTATTGTTACGTTATCATATTCTCCTGTTTCAAAATTATATGCAGATATAGTTTGTCCGCTCCAATTCCAACCACCGCGAACTTGAATTTGAAATAGGCCAATTCCACCACCACTATCAACCATATCACTATGAACTCCTCTTTCATGAGTAGCAATGGCTAAAACTAAATTAGGATCTAAGCCATACTTTTTGGCATTAGTAGAAATAGCATCATAGTAATAAGCTTTGGTGATATAATATTTTTCCATGTCTGTAGCATCTTCAGCATCTAGTTTAAGTACAACATCTACTCTTTCATTTAAAACATTTTCATCAGTGTCTTCTTGAGAATTATTGTCTTTAGTAGTATCAATATTCTCATCGTTATTACTTGTATATTCATTATCTAGATTATTACCTAGGTTATCATTTGCAATATTATCATTTTCAGTACTATTTGAATTATCGTTATTTAATTCATTTTTTTTAGTTTCTGTTATATCTGTCTCTTCAAAAAAATTAGAATTATCATTAATAGTATTATCTTTGTTACTATTTTCTTCATCAAGAGAATATACATTGTTACTTGGATGCCATTTAAAATTTAGATTGGGAACGTATTCCATACTTTGAATATTATTATCAATACTAGCTTTAAACGTTGCTTGTTCATTATTTATTACTCTATATGCTGAATAACTAGTTATAGCTATTAATACAGCTGCTGATACTGAAGCCAATGTTTTTTGAAAGTTATTTTTCCTTACTAATTTTTTAGGCTTATTATCTTTATTAGTATTCTCTTTTTGATAAGAAATATTATTACTATTAACAATTGCTTTATGAGTTTTGATATCTAGAGCTTCTTTATATTTAAGAGAAGTCTTTTTTATTTTTTGCATTTCATAATAATCTACATCATAAAAAGTTATATTTTTAGAAGAACCATTATTAATCATGTCTATTTGATCTTTTGAATATTTCTTTAAAAAGCTATTATATATTTCATAGAGTTCTATTTGATCTAGGGTGATTGGAAATAAGTTTAAATATCTTTCCTCATCATTATATTCATAATAAGTACAAGTGATATGATTATTATCATCTATTAAAAATACTACTTTATCCATATCTTTCAAACTCCTTGTTAACATAGTCCCATTCTAAATCATCAATTATATCTTCTAGAACTAGTTTGCCATTTTGAAGAATATATCTTGCAGCATAATTATTAGTTCCATCACTATATATAACATAGTCTTTATTTAATTCTTTATTCTTACATAAACCTATAACATCATATTCTTTTAGAATGTCATCTTCTAAAATTTTAATTTTATTATCCATTTCCCTACTCTCCTAATAATATTATTTTATAGTTTTAGTATTTTGTCAATAAGATAATCGTTAGTTTACAATAATCAATTTTAGATTGTTAATTATAAAAGGGATATTATAGTAATTTTATAAAATATAATATGAAATGTAACATATATTTAATTAGGTGAATTATTTATGTTATATCCTTTTATACTTACTACTTTAGCAGGGCTTTCTACGATGTTTGGAACATTGCCAATATTTATAAAAATTAAAAATAAAGATACTTTGATTGCTTTAGCATGTGCTTTTGCGTCAGGAGTTATGGTATGTGTATCAATATTAGATTTAATTCCTGAATCTATTAAATATTTGGGTAAGAATTATAATGGTTTTATAGTAATTATTTTTAGTTTTATGGCTATTTTTTTAGGAATATTAGTATCTATGATATTAGATAGGGAGATTGATAGAGTTAATAAGGGAAGTAATCTGTATAAGGTAGGTATTTTATCAATGATTGCTATTATTTTGCATAATATCCCTGAGGGTATTGTTACTTTTATTGTAAGTAATAAAGATATTATGCTTGGTATATCTATTTGCATAGCAATTGCTTTACACAATATTCCTGAAGGTATTAGTATAGCTATTCCTATATATTACTCTACTAATAGTAAATTAAAAGCTATTATTTATACTTTAATATCAGCATTATCTGAATTATTAGGAGCAGTACTTACCTATTTATTTTTAGAAAGATTTATTACAGATACATTATTAGGAATATTATTTAGTTTTATAGCAGGAATAATGATACAGATATCTTCATTTAAATTACTTCCTACAGGTGAAGGATATAATAAGAAATTATCATATATATTCTTTGTAGTAGGATTTGTATTTATGATTATTAGTTTATTTATAAATAGTGCTATTGGTTAAAGATTTATTATTATATTAAACTTAGTTAATCTTTACTTTAATTAAGTTTTTTATTTTAACACTTACTACTTTTTGATTAGTTTTCTTCAATAGCTTGACTTATTTTCTTAAAGATTAACTGAATACATTTACGAAATATCTTATTACCAGAATCACTTAAATTATATATAGTATTAGTAATTTTATTGTAATAGATAGTTTCATCGGTATTAAGATATTCTAAAGCATCAATTTCTTTATTATTTTTGACATCATTTTCAAACTCTTTTATTTTTTCGTTAGTCAGAATAGTTTTTCTTTGTAGTTCATATTCATAATAAGTAGAATTGGATATGTAATAAGAACAAATAAATACGATAAATATAATAATTATGATTACTTTTAAAGATTTATTTTTTATCATGGTCACTTATATAGGAATTTATTACTTCACTAATAGCATTTATCGTATTTATTACTTCATCTATATTATTATCTACTCCTCCTAATTCGATTAGAACACTATAAGAAGAAATATCTTGATTATAGATACCATTTACACCAGGACCTTCTTTTTTATAAATACCACGACTTAGACCGGGATAAGATTTTTGAAAATAATTATTTAAATCATTAGCAAAATCTAGATTTGCTTGATAATTAGAATGTTCTAGGCCTATTACAAAGAGAATTCTAGCATAATTTTTATTATTAATATTTACAGTAGTTATTTTCTTGCTTACAGAATCTCTATGAATATCAATAAAATACTTGAT
>CAJMQX010000015.1 GCA_905215635.1 uncultured bacterium
ATGATACCTGTCCTACAAGTAGTTATAAATGAAATAAACAGGAACTAATTTATCTAAAAAAGACTAAAAAAGTCTTTTTTTTTGTAAACAATTATGTTATACTTTTAATAGTAGGAGAGTAAGCAAAGGAGGTATTATGTTAAAAAGAAAATATTTAGTATTTTTATTAATGTTATTTATTCTCTTTAGTAGTAAAGCGTATGCCTCATGTACTGAATCAGAATTAAAAGAATTTAATGATTTAGAATCAAAAATTAAGGCGACTTACTATATAGAAAATAATCAATACATTTTTAAAATATACAATCCTGCTCCAACATTGTTTAAATATGATATATATTCAACATCAAGAATTAAATGTGAAGTTATTGATGAAAACAATATAACATGTGTTGGCACTGACAAAATAAATTATGATGTCATAGTAATAGGAAAAAATTGTAAAGATACTGTGAAAGCACCTGAAGTTGAAAAATATAATAAGTTTTCTGAAAGTGAATTATGTAATGGTATTGAAGACTTTGCTTTATGTCAACCTGACTATGAAAAAGAATTAACTGAAGAAGAATTTAAATCTAGAGTTGAAACTTATAAGAAGAGCTTAACAAAAGATGATAATTCAAAAGATACATCTAATGGAAATAAAGATAATAATTCTAAGAATAATGAAGATAGTATAAGTTTTATTGATAAAATAATTGATTATATTAATTCACACTTAGTAATTATTATTGCTATAAGTATCTTTGTCATATTAGCTACAGTTACCATCATTCTAAAAGTCAAATCATTTAAGAAAAGTAGGCGATTAGAATGACAAAGAAAACCTTAAAGAGTACCATATTAATACTAATGGTAATAGCTACCTTTCTATATTTTACAGGAATAAATATTACATATGCTAATGAGCCAGTAGAAGGTGATAGCACAGAAATAACTCAAACAGAAACAACAACAGATGATACAGACACAAATGGTGGATTCACTGTAGATGATAATAACAATGAAGACAAACCTGGAGAAGATCAAGATTGTGATCCGTGTGTAAACCCAGAACCAGAACCAGATCCTGATCCGGACCCTAATAATCCTAACGGCGGTGACGGTGAAGATGACGATGATGATACTCCTGGCGGTGACGGAGGAGACAAAATAGAAGAAAGTGATGAATTCATCGATAGCATGCATTGTACATTTCAAGCCTGTTCAATAACATATGGCGTAACAAATCAAAAAATGACTGTTACTTGGGACTTATACGATATGTTTAATGAGCCATTAAAAAGTTCATTTGGTGTACTATCAGGAACATATATGGGAGCTAATCTTTGTGAAAAAAGACAAGCTACTTATTATGGTCATGGTCTAGGAGTTTATGATTGCGAAAAAATCATAGAAATATATCACGAAGAATGTACTACAGATACACACGGAAACGTTGTTTCTTGTCGTTCATGGCAGGAAGAAAGAATAGAACATGTAACCAAAACCCAAGAACATGCAGGATGCAACAATACAGCACTACATCAAGGATATAATTCAGCAGTAGCAGCAGTAACCGGCGGAGCAAGTTATACCGTAGATATCTACGATCCAAACGAAGCTAAATGTTTTGGAAAAGAAGATGGCTATAAATATGGTTCAGGTGATAATGAGGTATGTACTACATATCAAGCTGTAGCCGTTGGAGAAAAACCAACATCATATTATGAAAGTAGGCAAAATGGAAACAATGTAATTAAAAATTATTGCTACGAATTATATGGAGCATGTATTAATGCCAAAAGTGGCAAAGTTGAATACTTAACTTCACCCGTAAATGCAAATGATGAAAATCCTTGCCGTGATAAAGGAGAAGAGTGGTATTATGTCAAAAATGAAACAGACAGTGAACAAAATAAACATTGGCACGTATTTGTACCATTAAATACCAAAGAAACAGATGATTATAAATTTATAATGAAAGCTAATAATAAAGAAACATCAGTAGGTATTTGTACAGCACTAATCAAAAAATATTCTAAAAATCATGAATATGCTAAGTATATCTCACCATCAAGAAATGGAAGCTTTAATACTAACTTACCTGAAGGAAGTATCCAGGACGCTATTAATAAAGTAGAAAAAGCTGGCGGATGTTACTATAACACTAATATTGATATTAAGATAAAACAAAGATTTTATAATGAGGTATCAGATGATAAAAACAGCAAAAAGTCAGAAATTATTGGATTTAACTTTTATTATCGTCCAATAGATATAACTAATCCTTTTCCTAATGGAATAACTAAATATAGTGATTGGGAAAAATGGGGCGAAGATGAAAAGATTAATCAAGAAGATCCTGAAATAGATAAATCATTTAATACTGTTACTTATGCCACAACTAATATTGATTTAGATTTTATTAGAAATTATAATAAAGAGAATTTATATACAGATTGGAGCAAGATGAGTATAAATGGAGGTAGTATGTTTATAACTAGTCAAAACATTATTAATAGAAATAGTAGTATTACTAAAGACTCATTCTATTCCCTAGGATGTGGAGTAGAAAATCAATGTGAATATCTAGATAGTAAACATACCATCAAAAATCCAATATACCAACCAAGATGTAAAAATAATAAAAAAGGAGAGATTTGCCCATGAAATGGTCCTTTGCATCAGTTGGCGTCATTGTCATGGGAATATTTGGAATTGTAATCATACTCTTATTTAGCGAAATAACCGTAAGTAATGAGCAAGATTACTACACTTTAAAAGAAGCTACCGAAGCTGCAATGATTGAATCTGTAGATGTTGCTTACTATAGACTAAGTGGACAAATAAAAATAAGCCAAGAAAAATTTGTCGAAAACTTTACAAGAAGATTTACAGAAACATCAACATTCGGTCAAGGAAACTATGATATTTACTACTATCAAATAAGTGAATATCCTGCTAAAGTTAGTATTCGCATCGTAGACGCCACAAATTCTTATAATATATATAACACTTTTAGTGTAGACATAGATGCTACTCAAACAAATGTTATAAATGAATTATCCGCAATCTTAGATTGCTACAAGTGTGATAAAGTAAAAAAGGATAATAAATAAAAGAGAGGAAGGAAAAAGAAATGAAAAATTTTAACAAGTTCTTAAAAAACAAAAACACTGTAACCATCCTAGGAATATTGCTATGTTTAATTATTCTTTATGTTGGTTATACAACTAGTATCAACAAAAAAACTGCATTAGTAGATGTATACTATGCAAACCAAACAATACAACCTAAGACTTTAATTACTGAAGATATGGTATCTAAAACAAGAGTACCAGGAGCATTCATTAAAGGAACATATTATAAAAATTATAATGACATTGTAGGAAAATATAGTAACTACAATACAATGATTGCCGCTGGTAGTATCTTCTATTCAGATTTATTAGTATCTGAAGGAAATTTACCAGATGCTGTATTATACAACACTAACGAAGGTGAAAGAGTTGTTAGTTTCCCAGTAGACACAGTTACTACATATGGAAATTCAATTATGCCTGGAAATATTGTAGACGTATATGTAAAATTATATGACAATAGTGGTAAATTAGTATATGGAGAATTCTTTGATAATATCGAAGTACTTGGTGTAAAAGATGCTTCAGGTAAAAACGTATTTGAAAATACTGAAGAAGCAAGAGTACCAGCATATGTATACTTCTCATTACCAGAAGCTAAATACTTATTATTCTCATCATTAAATTATATCTTAACTAATGATATAGAAGTAGTATTAGTACCAAATACAGTTAAATTTGATGCTAAAAATCCAGCAGCAGTAGAAGTAACTAGTGATTACTTATATGATTTCGTTCTTGATAAAATTCAAAAGATTGATGGACAAGAAGAATTATATAATGAATTATTAAATGAAATGGAGCAAAAAGCTCTTGAAGATTCACAAAAAAAAGAAAATAACACAAACACTAATACCAATGAATAATTATTAGTGGCAAAAAAGAATAGGGAGGAAATATTATGGATGCACAATTTCAACAAGTCGATTTTGGACCATTAAAACAATTTTTGGATAATGATGATGTTACCGATATATCCTATAGTAATGGTGGACAGGTATGGATAAAGACCTTATCAAAAGGAGTATATCGAGTAGAGAATACTGGAATCGATAATACCTTAATTGAAAAAATAGCCTTTCAGTGTGCTAACACGATGGGTAAGTCCTTCAATATGGCCAATCCCTTTCTTGATGCCGAAAGTGCTGAATTACGTCTTAACTTTGTTCATGATTCCATAGCTAGAAATGGCATTGCCTTGTTAGTACGTAAAACACCAGCTAAAATAAGATTAGTAAAAGAAAAAATTATTGAAGATGATTATATCAGATTAGATATTCACGATTTCTTAATGAAATGCGTTGAAGGACACTGTAACATCTTAGTAAGTGGTGAAACTGGTAGTGGTAAAACAGAGTTTATCAAATATCTAGCAGCTCACACTAAAGAAAACGAAAAAATAATAACAATTGAAGATACTCTTGAACTTCACCTTGATAAAATATTTCCAACAAGAGATATCGTAGCTATGAAAACTAATAATATAGCTAGTTATTCAGATGTACTTGTTACCTGTATGAGACAGAATCCAAGATGGATATTACTATCCGAAGTAAGAAGTGCCGAAGCCGTAATGGCCGTACGTAACTCTATATCATCAGGACACAACATCTTATCAACAATTCATGCTGATAAAGCTGCATCTATTCCTAGTAGATTATATAGTTTGCTAGAAAGTAATATTGACCTAGAACAATTTCTAAGAAGTATTCATAGATATGTTCAATTAGGAGTTCACGTTAAAGGATATTATAGTAAAGAAAGACAAAGATTTCATCGTGAAATTGCTGAAGTAGTAGAGTTCTATGTTACTGAAGACAATGAACCTAAAACTAATATTCTTTATAAGAAAACACCAGATGGTAAATTTACTTTACATAACCCTACAAAATATCTCTTAGGATACCTAGAAAGTCAAGGCTTAATCATGCAACCAGATATCTTAGTAAAAGAAGAGTTCAAATCAGCTGATGATAATACTGATCAAGCTACTAATGAGTATAAAGTAGATCCTACTAATATTGATGCTACTAAGGAAACCACTCAACAAGTAGTACCAAATAATATTGCTGCTACTAATCAACCAGTAGTATCTACCCAAACTCCAAATGTTGCTACGCCAAAACCACAATCGCAAGTACAAGTATCAGTACCTAATCAAAATAATCAAACACCAATAATGAATAATCAACCACAAAATATAGCACCAAAGAGTATAAATCCACAAATGATTAACCCAACTAATCAAGTTAATCAAAATTATAACGTAATAAACCCAAATCAAGTAAATACTTATCAATATGGGAGTGTTCCTAATCAACCACAAATGATTAACAACATTCCTAATCAAATAATAAATAATCCAAATCAAATAAATAATTTGCCAAATAATTAATAAGAAAGTAGGTGATTATATGGGAATATTTATAATAATAGGTCTTATCTTAATATTTGTAGTAACATATAGAAATAGTTCTGGTGAAGGGATATATAAGTTCTTACAAAGCCAAGCTACTGTTGCCTATAACCAATTTGCACCATACTCATATAAAGTAATGCGTGAAAAAATTAAAGAGTTAGGACTTGAATATACCACTAGACAATATACTATTCAAGTAATTATGTTTGCTGTAGTAGCAGGAGTTATTGGTTATCTATATTTCTATAACTTAGTAGTAGTAATTATATATGCCATAATAGCAGTAGCTACTATTCCATACTTAACATATTTAAGATGTAAAAGACAATACAGTGAATTTATTTTTGAACAAATACAAGTATATACAACTAATACTATTATGGAATTTAATACTACCCAATCGTTCATTAAAGCTCTTGAAGGTGTTGTAGAATCAGGAGTACTTGATGAACCAGTATTATCTGACGTTAAAACAATGATAGCTTTATCATATGAAAAAGGCGATGTAACTGAATCAATCAATTACATGAATGCTAAATATCCATATTATATGGTAAAAAACATGCATCAATTATTCCTTCAAGTAACTAAAGAAGGTGCAAAAAATACTGAAGATACCTTCGATAACATGTTAAATGACATCGATATCTTAGTAGAAGGAGTATATCGTGATAGATCAGACAGAAAACAATTCCACCGTCAATTCCTAGTATTTGGAGTAACCTTATATTCATTAATAATGTTAATTCAATTAATCCTAGGAGTAGAATCCTATATTGAAATGTTAGACAATGTCATTATGAAAATATTAGTACATGGTGTTGTCCTAATAAATAGTTACTTCCTATTAAAAGGAGAGAAGTACTATAATGAGAATGTGGGGGCTGAATAATGCATTTAGAATTATTATTAGTAGGAGTAATTGTCTTCTTTATCTTTATCTATAATGGTACTATAAGTACTACTAAATTCTTTGGAGAAAATAAAGGAATATTTCAATTACTTCAAGAAAAAGATTATGAATTTCTATTAAGAACAAAATATGGTGATAAAGTATATGATGTTGGACAAGTATTCAGAAAAAGAGTAATGCAAGGTCTAGCAGCCATGGTTATCATGCTCTTTATCTTCATCTCTGATTTAAAACCATTATATATATTAATATCTATTGCTTTTGGATATTTTGTATTTAAATCACAATATCTAGATTTAAAGAAATTTTATAAAAAAAATTTAAATACTATAGATTCATTATTACCATACTATTTAAAAAGCTTAGAGGTATTAGTACAACACTATACTGTACCAGTAGCTCTTGCTAGATCTATTGAAGATGCTCCTGAAGTATTCAAACCAGGACTTCGTGAATTAGTAGCTAAAATAGAAAATGGTGACTCATCTGTTGATCCTTACATGGATTTTGCTAATCAATATCCAGTTAGAGATTCAATGAGAATGATGCGTCTATTATATCGTTTAAGTTTAGGAGAACAAGATAAAAAACATGAGCAAATGTTATCTTTCTCTAAAACTGTATCTGCTCTTCAATTAAAAGCCAGAGAGCAAAAATATCAAGCCAGATTAACTACCATGGAAAACATGACCATGAAAATGTTAGTATGTACAGGTGGAGCCGCTCTAGTACTTATGTTAATAGCGTCATTTACAATGATTGGCGGTTAAAATAATATAAAATATAGTCAAAATATAAAAAAGGTGTTATAATCAAATTATATTAATGATAGGGAGGTGAGACAATGAAAGAAGCAACTGGTGAAGTATCAATGACTGTTGTAACATTAGTAGCCATTGGTGTAATCGGAGCTATCTTAGCAAGTCAATGGGGGAATATCCAAAACACTATTGGTGGATTATGGGGCCAAGGTGGAAACACTGCCGGATATAATCAAAAATAATTAAAAATTAACAAATATGAAATAAAAAGTAGGTGATAACATATGAAAGATGCCTTTGGCGGAGCCTTTATGGTCAAAATATTCTTAGTATTTATAGTTATATATGTAGGTTTTATAGCAATTTCACTAAACTATGCAAAAGCCTTCAAAGTAAAAAATAAAATTATTGATTACATTGAAGAAAATGAAATTACTAGTATTTCAGAATTACAAACAGGAAAGAAAATGCAAGATTTTGAAAAGTTTCTAACTGATGAAATATTAGGTAATATGAATTATAATCTTAGTGAAAGAAATATTTGCGATAAAATAAATATGACTAATGATGCTGGAAGACAAGTTGCACATTGTAACCAATTAGGAATAGTTATTCGTGAAGCTGGAAAAGCTAAAAACACTAAAGGTATGTACTATGAAGTATCTACATATGTTGGCTGGAGCTTACCATTTCTAAACAACATTCTTACTTTCGGAGGACGTGCTGATGATGAAGACATTATTCAAGGATTATGGAAAATATCTGGAGAAACAAGAGTAGTTGTTAGAGAGAAATAATATAAGGAGAAATTAGTTATGAATGTAATCGTATCAAATAAAAACAAAGGATTGTTAGAAAATCTAGACATCGACGTAATTAAATCAATAAATGGAGAATTTACCGCTGACGAATTAATAAGCACATTCTCTAATTTCTTTTTTAATCGAATGTTCTTAGATATAACAGCCATTAAAAATTATCATGATATTTCTAATATTCAAAAATTATCCATGGGCTTAGAAATGGATAAAGTAATAGTATTATTAGATAATAATTTAATTAATGATAATAGTTACTTATCAAAATTAATAAGTATGGGAATATATAACTTTGGTAAAGATAAAGAATCACTAATGTATCTATATAATCATCCAAATACTTATAAAGATGTAGCTCATATCCATCAATTAGATATGGATGATAATACAGAAGATACTAGTAAACCTGAAAAGAAAAGTAGATTCTTCCACAAAGATGATGAAGAACCACAATTCCACTCTTCAAGAAGTGCTCGTGTTATAGGTTTTAAAAATATGACAAATGGTGCTGGTGCTACAACCCTAATATATATGTTAAAGAAAATTCTATCACAAAAAGACTATGTAGTAGCCATTGAAGTAAATAAAAATGATTTTGGATATTTCAATGAAAGAGATATGTATTCTGTAAATCAAGGTAATTTAAATGCTGCTATTAACAAGTTTGGCAATGCTAACATGATACTAGTAGACTTAAACAATTCTACTGGTGAAAGTTTATGTGATGAAGTAATATACCTAATAGAACCTAGCACAATTAAACTAAATAAAATGATGCTAATAAATAAAAATACTTTTGATAAATTAGAAGGTAAAAAAATTGTTCTAAACAAAAGCTTATTAACACCAAAAGATGTAAGTGATTTTGAATTTGAATCTCGTTCAAAAATAGCTTATAACATGCCACCATTAAATGATCGTATTGAAAATACATTCGAATTAAAAGATTTTATTAGTAAATTAGAGTTATAAAGTAATGAATAATTACTTTTTTTCTTTTATATGATAAAATATTCTTATCAGGAGGGCTATCATGAATAAACATAAACAATCATTATTAGAATTATTATTAATCTTTATCATAACCTTATTATTTAACTTATTATGTAATGAAGTAACTCATGATGAAGTATGGAATTATGGCTTTGCCTATAATATTTATAACGGACTTATTCCATATAAAGATTTCAATATGGTAATAACACCTTTGTATCCTATGATAAATGCCCTAATTCTAAAAATGTTTGGTAATAGCTTTCTAACATTTCATATATTTAATGCTATAATATGTACTATAATTTTCTATTATATGAAAAAACAAAATCATAAAAGCTACTATTTATTATATTTATTATTCATGCCATATAGTAGCCCATATTATTCTATAGTATGCCTATTATTTCTCTATATCCTAATGGATTTAGAAGAAAATTATAAAAACGATTACTTAATAGGATTTATTCTAGGCTTAACCTTCTTAACTAAACAAAATGTAGGTATCTATCTGTGTCTTCCTACTTTATTTATAAAAAATTATAAGAAAATCTTCAAAAGAATAGTAGGCTTTCTTATTCCTAACATTATCTTTCTAATCTATCTAATTAAAAATAATATCTTATATAATTTTATAGATTATTGTTTCTTAGGAATAAAATCATTTGCTAAAGATAATTTAGTTACTGAACCAGTAGGTATCTTTCTATTAATAACTTCATTTATCTACTTAATAATTAAATATTTTAAAACTAAAGATATAAAGATAATCTATTTAATAAGTTTTCTACTATTTGCTTATCCCATAATAGATAGATATCATACTATGATAGCCTTTATCCCCTCATTAGGATACTTTCTAAATAATCTAAAACTATCCAAAAAAATTCTTCAAATATCTTTTCTATTATTCATTATATATAGTTTTGCTAATAGTTCTTATCTAATAAAGTATAAAGATTATACATTTCCAAATGATATTAATTTAATAAAATATCGTATCATGACTCATAGTAAATACTTTAAAGAATATTTAGACACTATAATTACTTATTTAGCTGATAATAAAGATAAAAAAATATTTATTATTAATAAGAATAGTTATCTTATAAAATTAGAAGCTAATCTACCTATAACTAAGTATGATTTATTAAATGATGGCAATCTTGGTTCATCAGGAAGTAATGGAATTATTAATGAAATAGAAAATATTTGTAAAAATAAGCAATGTGAGTTTCTTCTAGATGAAAAAGAAGTATTTACTCAAAATCATGAGTATTCCCAGTACAATACTTCTATTATGAAATATATTTACTA
>CAJMQX010000016.1 GCA_905215635.1 uncultured bacterium
TTTATTTCTAATAATTCTTTTTTATCCTTAGTCATTTCTGCTTTTTTACCAATTCGGTTAATTCTACCTTCAATAATCTCCAAATCAGACATAATAAGTTCCACATTAATAACTTCTATATCTCTAATTGGATCCACACTATTATCTACATGTATTATATTTTTATCATCAAAGCATCTTACTACTTCTACTACTGCATCTACTTCTCTTATATGTGATAAGAATTTATTTCCAAGTCCCTCTCCAGAAGAGGCTCCTTTTACTAATCCTGCTATATCTGTAAATTCATAAGTAGTAGGTATTACTCTCTCCGGCATATACATCTCTTCTAATGTCGCTACTCTTTTATCAGGAACTACTACTACTCCCACATTAGGATCAATTGTAGCAAATGGATAATTAGCTGCTAAAATATTTTTCTTTGTGATAGCATTAAATAATGTTGATTTTCCTACGTTTGGAAGTCCTACTATTCCTGCTGTCAAACTCATCTATATCACTTCTTTCTAATACATATACTATTATAATATATTTAATCTTTATTAACAATATCTATTTTGTTTTTCAAGGTATTATCAAAATTACATTTAATTCCTTCAAGGTATTATTAAAATTACATTTCATCCTTTCAAGGTATTATCAAAATTACATTTAATTCCTTATTTGACGTTTTTTTCTCTTACTAGTATCTCTTCTTACTACATCTAAGATATCTAACATTTCTAATTCTTCTTTAATTTTCTTTAATGCTCTTTTTGTTACTTTAGATACATAAGACTGTGTTATTCCAAGTTCATTTGCCAATTCTAATTGTGTTGCTAATTCATCTTTATTATTAAACCCAAATTGTCTAGTTATAATAATCCTATCAAGTTCTGGTAACTCATACACTATTTCTCTTATTATTCTATATACTTCTCTCTTTTCATATTCAGAAACATAATCCACATTTTCATCTTTAATAGTACTATCAATAATATCTTCTATTTTAAATGTTGATATATCTAAACCATTTTCTAATAAAATTGGTGTCTCAAAGCTAATATTACCAACATGTTTCTTTTCTTTCCTCATGAACATCAAAATCTCATTGTCAATGCATTCAATAGCATAAGTTGAAAAAGACACACCTCTACTGATATCAAAACCATCTACACTCTTTATTAAACCAACAAATCCAGCAGACATTAATTCTGCCGTTTCATATTTAGTACATGAAAACCTTTTAGAAATTTCGTTAAAAATAAGCAAAAGATTATGTTCTATTATTCTATCTCTTGCTGTCATATCACCCATTTTAAATTTTCTAAATTCTTCATAAACTTCACTTTTTGATAATACTGAAGGAAATTTCCAATCTTCTATAAACAAATTATTATTCATAAACATCCCCCTTTTTAAATCGCTAAAATAACTAAAAAGTACCAATATTATAGCATATTTTCTAAATTTTGCAATCTTTTTAGTAAACATTCGTTTATGTTTAGCTAAATATTCTCTATTATATTACTATTTTTTATATTATATTTATACTTATTTATTCTTAATCACATCATTTCTTGTTAATAATTTTATAATCTCCTTGATAATTCCATATATTAAGTCTACCTTTAGCTATTATTGGTTCAATTAATTCTACATTATCGAGTATCCAAGCATACCTTCCTTCTTTATATAATCCCAGTTGATACTCCTTAGTATCCTTAATAGAATTTATAAATTCCTGATCCATATATACACAATCAACTAATTTCACTCTACATATTATCTTTCCAAATTGCATTTCTCTATCTTTAATCATATTATTTATAAATGTATTATCTACTATACTTTTATCTATTTTCTTTCCACTAGCATGAATAAACAATTCTCCTCTATAATTAGTTTTAATACTTCTAGTTTTCATTTTCTTATCTCCACTTGCTATTAGTGATGCAAATGGTTCTCTTATACTTAATACTCTCATTCTATCAATCCCCTCTACTAAACTATTTCAATAAGACTACTTATTCATAAAAAGACTACTCATAATAAGTAGTCCACTCTATTTATAGCATAACTCCTGTATTAAATCCTAAAGGAAGTCCTACTATATAAAAACATAATATTATTAAAAGCCATAGTATGCTAAAAGCTATTGCATACGGAACCATCAAACTCATCGCATCAGTTAGTGTAATAATATCTTTTTTCTTACTATTATATATTTGTAAGAACCCTATCAAGATTACAAAGTATGTAAATAATGGTGTCATTCCCCTCATTGAACTATCAGCAGCTCTAAATACCGCTTGTGAAAATTCTGGAGTAAATGAACTTTGCATAAACATTGGTACTACTACTGGTGATAAAATAGCCCATTTAGTACCCAATGCTGGTACAAATATTGTACTAATAGCTATAATTATAAATGTAAATATTATTAAAACTATTCCTGTTAACTGAAGATTTCCAAGTAATTCAGTTAATGATGCTACTATAAATACCCCCATATTAGTTTCTCTAAATATTAAACAAAATTGAGCAGCAAAGAATATTAATACTAATAAAGATGAAAATCCTTTTAAGTAATAACTCATACAATTCATAATATCTTTATTATTCTTTATTGTCTTAACTCTCATTCCATATACTATTCCTAAAAAACCACATAGAAAAGCGAATATTAATACTGATCCCTGTTTAAAATAAGATCCGTCTCCAAATAATTGTGCTATATAAGTATTTTCTTTTAAATTAAGAAATAAACCTGAAAAAGGAAGTCCTGGAATAATACAATATGCAATTATTAATACTATAATAGCAGTTGAAAGTAATGCTACTAATACTCCTTTTTTCTCCTTTTTAGTAATCTCTGCTGTTAAATCAATCTCATCTTCTTCTGACAAAGTATACTTTCCTAATTTAGGAACAACATGCTTCTCTGTTACTATCATTCCTAAATAAGATATTAATAAAGTAGCAAATATCATAAAAATTATATTACCACTAGCACTAACAGTATAACTTTGATCAAGAATTTTAGTAGCATTCTGTGTATAAGTAAGTAAAGTGTTATCTACTCCATTAACTAAAATATTAGCTCCGTATCCAAAAGATATTCCTGCAAAAGCTGCACATATCCCTGCTGAAGGATGTCTTCCTAAATTCATAAATAATATTGCCGCGATTGGAATAATTATAACATAAGCAGCATCATAAAACATTGAAGATATAACTCCCAATAAAACTACTAAAAAAGTAAACATTTTCTTAGGTTTATCTTTCGTTATCATCTTAAAAAACGCATTAAGAAAGCCAGACTTATAAGCTATTCCTACTCCCATAAGACCTACTATTAAAGTTCCTAAAGGGGCAAAATTAATAAAGTTATCTAACATACTACTAACAAGATACTGAATACCTGATCTATTAAATAAATTATTAATTGTAACAACCTGTGTTTCAAGCCCTCCCGTAACTGTATTAACATTGTAATAAGTTGTTTCCAAATGCAAAATACTTCCAACACTACTAACAATCATAATAATAATTGTTAAAATAAACAAAAGTAAAGCCGGATGTAATCTTATATCTTTCTTTTTCATATATTTTCCACCTTTTTAATCTTTTTATTAAATTCTATTCTTGGCATCATTACTACTCTTCCACAATTAAGGCATTTAATTTTTATATCAGCTCCTACCCTAATTATTTCAAATCTATTTGTCTTACAAGGATGTTCTTTCTTCATAGTAACAATACTTCCTAATTTATATTCCATATAATCACCTATTACCAAAATTATATCATTTTTTTAATTAGAAGTAAATTATTCTCTTGCATCTTATTTCGAATTTAAAATTAATAGCTAAATAAAAAGATATTTAGTATATCACCAATATCTTAATCTTCTAATAACCAATCTTCTCCCTTAAATGGTTCATATCTAAGTAAATCATTATAATTTTGTTGTCTTAATACTTCATATACTGCAATAGCTACGCAGTTAGAAACATTTAAACATCTTACATTATCTGAGCAAGGTATTCTAATGCATCTATCTAAGTATTTTCTTAATATTTCTTTAGGTATACCTGTACTTTCTTTTCCAAATATTAAATAAATATTTTTCTTCTTATCAGTATAATCTATCTCACTATGAGGCTTCTTACCATATCTTGTAAAGAAATAGTATTCACCAGGATTTTTTGATATGAAATCTAAAAAATCATCATATAAAGTATAATCAACTTTATCAATATAGTTAACTGCACTTCTTTTAATTACTCCCGTAGACATTGCAAATCCTAATGGTCTAATTAAATGAAGTCTAGCTCCACTAGCAGCACAAGTTCTCATTATATTTCCTGTATTTTCTGGTATTTCTGGTTCAAATAATACTACATTTATCATTTACTTATCTCCTCATCCTGAAATTTAATATTATTAATATATTCTATCATTTTATCAACATCATATTCATTATCTTTAATACTATATATTGATTTTAACTTACCATCTTCAAATATAATTAAACAAGGAACATCAGTAATTTGAGCATATTCTAAAGAATATTTTCCTTGCATATCTTTAATAGTATTCTTATCTTTAAGTTCATTAGTAATATCCATATAAAATACTTCTTTATCAAGTTTTCCACTTCTTATTCTATTCTTAAACTTAATCTCAAAATCACGTATATCTTCATCCATAAGTACTGATGTATATATAATCCCATCTTGATTTTCTACTATATAATCATTAAGTTCATTATAATTAATAACATCTAAATACTTATCTAATATTGGTTTATTTATTTTACTCTCATTATATATATTAACCCACATATAAAAATAATATTGTAGTAGTATTGTAACAATAATAACTATTCCTAAAATAATATAATTCTTAGAGGGTATCACTCTTAGTTCTTCCTTCTTCATTCTAAATCATCCTTTCTATTTACATTTTAACAATTATTCCTTATTTTGTAAATAACAACTCTTTAAAAATATCAACTTATTTGTTATAATAATATTATTATATTTATATGAAAGGTTGATTTCTATGAAAAATATTTTTGGTATAACTTTTAATGAATTAGAAAATTATTTTCATTCTATTAATGAATCTAATTATCGTGCTACCCAAATCTATGATTATCTCTATAAAAAAAGAATGTATAACATTGATAATATGACTAATATTAGTAAAGAAAGTCGTAAGAAAATAGCTAATGATTTTGATTTTTCTTTTATTAAGCTAATAACTAAACAAGAAGATACTGATGTTAAAAAATATCTATTTGAATTAGCTGATGGTAACACTATTGAATCTGTCTTAATGTATCATAACTATGGTATTAGTCTATGTGTATCTTCTCAAGTTGGCTGTAACATGGGTTGCCGTTTTTGTGAAAGTGGCAGATTAAAGAAAGTTCGTAATCTAGAAACTTATGAAATTGTAGAACAATTATTAATGATTGAAAAAGATATTAATTCTCGTATTACCCATGTCGTTGTAATGGGTATTGGTGAACCTTTTGATAATTATGACAATGTTATGAACTTTATAAGAATTATTACTTCAAATAAAGGTATCAATCTAGGATCAAGGCACGTTACAGTATCTACTTGTGGCGTTATTCCTGGTATTGAAAAATTCATGAAAGATTTTGATCAAGTAAATCTAGCTATATCATTACACGCTCCTAATAATACTATTAGAGATAAGATTATGCCTATTAATAAAGCTTACCCCATAGAAGATTTAATTAAAGTTATTAAGAAATATCTATCTACTACTAATAGACGTGTTACTTTTGAATACATTATGTTAGAAAATGTAAATGACTCTATTAGCTGTGCTAAAGAACTAGCAAATCTTCTTAAAGGAATGAATTGTTACGTTAATCTAATTCCTTATAATGAAACTGAAAATATTCAATTTAAACGAACAAAAAAGATGCAAATTTTAGCATTTTATGATATACTTAAGAAAAGTGGAATAAACGTAACAATCAGAAAAGAATTTGGAGGTAATGTAGACGCAGCTTGTGGTCAATTACGTGCCAAATCTAATAGGAGGAACTAATATGCAAACATTTTATTTTACAGATCCTGGAAAAGTTAGATCTCATAATGAAGATAGTGTTACTATTATAAATAATGATAAACAAGAATTCATCTTAGCTATTGCTGATGGTATGGGAGGCCATAAAGCTGGAGAAGTTGCTTCTCTTATTGCTATTGAACATATTAGAGAAAGCTTCTACAAATTAGATACTATTGGTACTAAAGAAGATGCTATTGAATGGTTAAGATTAATTGTTAAAGAAATAAATAATAAAATTTTTGATTACGCTGATAAACACCCAGAAAGTAAAGGTTTAGGCACAACGCTTGTTATAGCTATTAAAACTAACGATTATATTCTTTATGGAAATATTGGTGATAGTTCAGGATATGTAATCAAAAATAATACTCTTCATAAAGTAACTAAAGATCATACTTATGTCAGTATGCTTCTAAATAATGGTAGACTATCTGAAGAATCTGCCAAAAACCATCCTGGTAAAAATCTCTTAACAAGAGCACTTGGAGCTAATGATCCTATTGAAATTGACATCTTTGATGTTGATACATCAGTAAAAGGATTGTTTCTATGTAGCGATGGTCTAACAAACATGTTAACTGAAGAACAAATAGAAAAAACTTTAAATAGTGACTTGCCAATTGAAGAAGCTGTTATAAGACTAATTAAAAAAGCTAATTCTCGTGGCGGTACAGATAATATATCTATCGCCTATTTAAAAAAAGATAGTCAAGAATTATAATTAATAAAAAGAATAAATAAAAATTAAATGAATAATAAATATTATTGATAAGGAAGTGAGTAACAATATGTTATCAAAGGGGCAAAAAATAAATA
This sequence comes from uncultured bacterium, assembly GCA_905215635.1. The sequence continues at coordinate 6,913 of CAJMQX010000016.1, forward strand.
ACCGATATGAAATAATTAAATCAATTGGCGAAGGTGGTATGGCAAATGTCTATCTTGCAAATGATAAAATATTAGACAGAAAAGTAGCAGTCAAAGTATTACGTGGTGATTTATCTAGTGATGAAAAATTTATTCGTCGTTTTCAAAGAGAAGCATTATCAGTATCTAATTTATCACATCCAAATATTGTTGAAGTATATGATGTTGGTGAAGAAGATGGTGAATATTATATTGTTATGGAATATATTGATGGTAAAACCCTAAAACAACTATTAAAAAAACGTGAATACCTAACCTTAACAGAAGTAATTGACATCATGACACAGTTAACTGATGGTATTGCACATGCCCATGAATCATATATTATCCACCGTGATATTAAGCCGCAAAACATCATGATTGAAGATGATGGACGTATAAAAATAACTGACTTTGGTATTGCTATGGCATTAAATGCTACTCAATTAACTCAAACAAACTCCGTAATGGGAAGTGTTCACTACTTGCCACCTGAACAAGCTAGCGGTAAAGGAGCTACTGTAAAAAGCGATATCTATTCCATGGGAATACTTATGTATGAATTATTAACTGGAACTGTTCCTTTCAAAGGAGACAATGCTGTTGAAATAGCTTTAAAGCACATGAAAGATAAAATTCCTAGTATTCGCAAGCAAGATCCATCTATTCCTCAATCAGTAGAAAACATTTTACTTAAAGCTACTGCTAAAAATCCACGTAATAGATATGATTCTGCTAAAGAAATGCACGAAGATTTACTACATTGTCTTGAAGAAGAACATGCTAATGATAAAAAAATAACTTTTGAATATCCTGAAAATGATTTTGATGACACTAGTCAAATTCCAGTAACCCCTCCTCCTAAGAAAAAAGTTGAAAAACCTAAAAAGGAGGAAGAAAAAATGGAAGATACTGATGAACTAGTAACTGAAATTAAAAACGAAGATATGGAAAATGATGATGATAGTTTTGAAGAACCTAAGAAAAGAAATACATTAATAATTATACTAACATCATTCTTACTTCTATTACTAATTAGTTTAGGAGTATTCTGGCTTATAACTACCAAAGAAGTTCAAGATGTCATTGTTCCTAATGTTGAGAACTTAACTCTTGAAGATGCTATTGACATGCTAAAAAAAGAAGGATTTACTTATACCACAGAAACACAAAATAGTGACACCGTCGAAGCTGGAAAAGTAATTAAAACAACACCTAAAGCCGGTAGTACCAGAAAAAAAGGTGATACTATTACAATCATTGAATCTATCGGAGGAAATTATAACTACCTAGAAGACTATACTGGCAAAAACTATACTGAAATTAAAGCAAAATTAGAATTATTAAAAATTAATGTCTTAGTAGAAAAGAAAGATGTTGAAGATAAAGAAAAATATAAAGATAAAGAAAATATCATTATTGATCAATCACCAAAATTCACCGAAGGTGATGAAAAGAAAATATTAGAACAAGGTGATACTGTTACTTTATATATACCAAACATTGTTGATGAATATCCTGATATGGTTAATGAAGGTTGGACTTTAAGTGATTTCCTTGCATTTGCTGATGAATATCAATTAACTTATATCATTCAAGATAGCACTGGTACTACTATTCCAGAAAGTGAATATAGTAATTTAGGAAGTGCCATAATTATTAGTCAATCTAGAAAAGTTGGCGACCGCATTTTAACAAATGTTACTCAAAAAATAATGTTAAATACTGTATATAAAAGTAATGACAAAGAAGAAGAAAAGACAGAATAAATATATATTAGGAAGTGATTTATGACTGGCATAATTATTAAAAATATTAGCAATGACTATACCATTGAAGCAAACAATCAATTATTTACTTGCAAACCTCGTGGCAAATTTAGACTAAATAATCTAACACCACTTGTCGGAGATATTGTTGACTTTGATGAAACAAACAATTATATTTTAAATATTCATCCTAGAAAAAATGAACTAATTCGTCCAAGTATTGCCAATATTGATATTGCTATTATAGTAACTAGTGTTAAAGATCCAAACTTTGATACTACCCTTCTAGATAAAGAATTAACAATCATTTCCTATAACAACATTGAACCCATAATATATTTCACTAAATTAGATTTATTAAATGAATTAGAAAATAAAGAAATACAAAAATATATCGAATACTACCAAAGTATTGGCTACAAAACAGCCACTAGTATTGATAAACTCTTACCTTTAATTAAAGACAAAATCGTAGTCTTAACAGGTCAAAGTGGTGCCGGTAAGTCTACCCTCCTAAACAAAATAGATCCAACTCTAAAACTTAAAACTGATGAAATATCTTACGCTTTAGGACGTGGTAAACATACAACAAGACATACCGAATTTTTCAAAACAGCAAATGCTCACATTGCCGACACACCAGGATTTTCCAAAATAGATTTTCATAACATGACCCCTATAGACATTCGAGATAACATGAAAGAAATGTTTGATAACCTCGAAAAATGTAAATATCAAGACTGTCTACATCAAAAAGAAGATCAATGTTATGTTAAAGAAATGGTAAAAGAAAATAAAATATTATTAAGTAGATATCAAAATTATCTTAACTTTATAACTAGTATAAATAAGAAATAAGGTGCTAATATGTTAAAAATCTCCACTTCTATCTTAGCTGCTCAAAACCGCTCTGATAGTATTATCAAGTTAAATCAAACAAATACTGACTATATACATATTGATATTATGGATGGCAACTTTGTTCCCAATGAACAATTTAAAAAAGAAGAAATACAATCATTACTACCCTTATCAACAAAACCTGTTGATATACATCTAATGGTAAGTAATCCTCTTGAATATATTGATATCTTAAACTATCCCAATATCTTTAATGTAACCATTCACTTAGAAATAACAAAAGATATTAAAAGTATTCTTAAAACAATTAAAGATAAAGGTTATAAATGTGGTATTGCTATCAAACCAAAAACAGATATAAAGAAGTTAATTCCTTATATCAAAGATATTGACTTAATATTAATAATGAGTGTTGAACCAGGATTTAGCGGTCAAGAATTTATTCCTAATACCATAAATCGTATTAAAGAAATCAAAGAATTAAATCCTAATCTAATTATTGAAGTAGATGGCGGAATAAAAGGCACTAATATTAATTTAATAAAAAATAGTATTGATATAGCTGTCGTTGGCAGTTATATTACAAATAAATCTGATTATAATGAAGCAATTAATAATTTAAAAAATTAGTTGCTTTTTTTGTGTTTTAAAAAATCATTATTACCACATAATATTCATAGAATACATAGAAAGGTGATAA
>CAJMQX010000017.1 GCA_905215635.1 uncultured bacterium
CAAGGATTATTCCGATTATTTTTAATACTTTTTTCATTATATCACCACATTTTAAGTATAACATATTAATTTAAGATACGCAAGTAATTACTTGTATGATTAATTAATGTTTTCACTGTCCTTAATAAACTTTATTTTATCTTCATCTAAATTGTGCTTTTTTAATTGGATGCTTGTTAATATGTATTTTATATTTTGAATTAACGTAGAGATATTTTCTTCTTCAAGCATATCTTTAGTTAGTTTAAAATTATATAAATTATATTTGTCTATAATTATTAAAGATATATTTTTTTTATCTGTAATCCATAAATTATTAATTAAATTTAGGTATGGAGAATTAATAATATTATTAATTGCTGTTAGTTCTTTTTCAGGATTCTTTTCTTTTTGTTTAAATAGTTCAATTAAGTAATTGTAATTTGATGATGCTAAAGATAAGAAATCTAAAATAGTTGCATCTTCAGATAGTTTTGATAATTGTTCAAGAAAGTAATCTTTTTCTAGTTCTTCATACATATTTTTAAGAAGTAAGATGTTGTTATTAGTTAAATTATTGTAGTAATCAAATTTTTTAGAGTCATTTTTGATAATTAGTTTATTAATTTTATTGTTTTGTTTAAATAATTCTTTTTCTTTTTTTATGATTTCTTTTTTTTGTTTTAGATATATGTCCTTATATTCATTTTTTCTTTCTAATAATGATTTTAAGTCGTTAATTAGATAATCAAGTGAAGATATTATTTTATATTCCTCTAATGTATGATATAGGCTTATTACGTCTTCTTCTTGATATTTTTGTGAAGGAATTAATTCTTCAATTATTTTATTAATTTTTGTTTTAGTATAATCATTAGAATTAATTTCTCCACTTTTAATTTTATTTATTAGTAGATATTTACTTTCATTAATAATATTATCTCTTTGAATGATTAGATTTTTACATGTTTGAGGAATATTCTCAGTTGATAACATTGCCTTTTCTTTTTCATAGTATGCAATAAATTTTTTTTCATTTAGATAATATAGGTGTTTGAAATTTAGTGTTATATGGTTAATTATATCAGGACATTTCCAGTAAATATCTTCAAAAGATTGTTTTAACTCTTCTTTATATGTATCGTCATTGGGAGATATTGATAGAATTTTTTCTAAATATTTATTGGCATAGAAACTATAAGTAAAATCTTTACTAGTTAATATAATATCTGCTTTTTTAAAAATGTTTAGAGCTTTTTGAATGTTTTCATTAACTAGTGTTAAATCAATTGTGTAGTAATGTCCTAGTTTGTATAAAATTATATCTAAACCACTTTTTTCATATGGGGATGTATATGGACTAATTATTAACTTTTTTCTTTTTAAAGAAGTGATTTCTTCTTCAAGTGAAGATAGATTAGATGGAGGTTCTGATTGAAGATATTGTTTTTTTCTTTTTACTATTTCTTCCGTAAGAAGTATCAAATCTTTTTCATAATCTGCTAATAGTTTAGCTATTTTTTCTTGATAGATTTTAGTGTTTTTTATATTGTTTTGTGGTAAAGCTGCTAATACTTCTTTTTGAGTATTAATGTTATTTATATATTCTTCTTTCATCATTTTCCCTCTTTTTCGGCATTTAAATATTTAATAAAATCTGTTATTTCTTTATATAATTCTAGTAATTCTTGATTAGTTAATTCTTCAATATTTTTTTTGGTCATAATTACCTTCTTTCTATCTTATTATAATGTAATGGTATACGTCTCCAATATAATTTGTGTCATCATATAAACTTACTACTAATCGATAAGTTCCTGTCATTAAGTTTTCTTTAAAATGTAAGGAATAAGTAATGTTAGATACAGGGTTAGTTGTTAGGATATATTCGTTAGTTTCTCCTACTTTTTGTAAATTATCTGTTACATAATCTAATAAGTCTACTTCGTTATAAATATTGCTATATACACTAGTATAATCTCTTCTTTCTAGTTTTAAGTGTAAATTAGGGCTGTTTAGTTCTGAAATATAGTTTATTTTATATGCATAAAGATTATTATCGTTTAGAGTAAAACCAGTATCTTTATTGACAAACATCATTTTATCAGTAGTAGTTATAGATAGGCCATATGGACTAGCGATAATGTTTAATTTTAGTAACATTTGATTCGTAGTTGTAGGACCATAGTATATTCCATCATAAGATCCAAATGATTCAATTTTTATGGTATATTCTCCAGTAGATAATTTACTCGTACCTGTATTAAATGTTATTTTGGAACGAGCATTAGCTACTTTATCAGAAATTTTTATTCTGGTAGTACCATCATATCTTGGATAATATGTATTTCCTTGATATGTAAAGTTTGCTCCCAACAAATCTTGAGCACTTAGTAAAGTATTATGACTATCATATATGGAAATCTTAATACCTAATTTTTCATTGTCAAAAGTAGTATCATAGATGATATTAGATGATTGTTCACTTGATACAAAATTAGTATCTATCGTTAAGTTAGTACTATTACCTAGATATATTGGATTTTTACTGATTTTTCCGCTTATATCAATACTAGATTCACTATCAACATATAAATTGTATTTAAGAGTTTGCTGTTCTATTCCAAGAACGCTAATTAATGTTTGATGTTCGGCATTTCTTAGTTCAATTAAAAGTGTCTCATTTGTTTTGTTCTCAGTGATATTGCTATCTTTAAAATCTACCATAAAGATAAATTCTTCTTCAGCTATTTTATTGTTATAATATGCTGTATTAGCTAGAGCATCGTTATAATTGTTATTAATGCTTGTACTGCCCATTTTGATAAATTTTGATAAGTTATATGAAGTTTCTTTATTATTGTTTTGAGCGAATTCTATTAATGATTGATTGTAATCATTTTCATCAATTACATAATAGTAATATACTGGATTGGTTTTATTATGCAAGTCTATCATGGTAATTTTTGTATTAATAGGTAAAACAAATGATGATACAAGGCTACGATAATAACCTGTTTTATATGGATTGGTCTCTGAATTCATATATAATGAGTAATAGGTGCTGAAGCTACTTTTAGTAGTTATATCGACATTGCTGGTTGCAAACATTTCATATTCTTTCCCTGGGGTAATTGTTCCTTCATAATCGTTGGTGTTATATAGTGCTCTAGATAATGAAACGTTTATATTTATTCTTTCTACTTCATTATTTAAATCATCGATCGGCGTAATAGCAACAAGTGATATTGTTACACTTCCCATTTCTCCTGACGTTGTTAAGTTTTTTGAATGATATAGATAGAATACTAATGCTGGTACATTATTAAAATTTTCACGTATATAGTCTTTTGTGCCAGTAACATTGTTTTCTCCTTCAGTGATAAAATTAGTACTACCATTATTTAACCATCCTGTTTGTCCACTTTTCATATTTAGACCAAAGACGGTATCTGCTATTTCTCCACTTGAAGCAACTCTAGGAATGTTTTTATAGTCTATCAAACTTATTCCAGGATCTAATTCACTAAAATTAACGCCAAGAATGGAAAAAGTAGTATTAGGGGTAGCATGATTTATTAGTGGAACTTCTAGAGTACCTAAGGTAGAATATTTTGATGCAGTTAGATTTACATCATATGATGCAACAACTTCACCAATTGACCACATATAGAAATTAGAGTCAGCTGGTGTGGGTTCGATATACTTAATTATAACATTATCTCCCTCTTCACTACCATAGTTTGAATAAAATCCATTTTTTGTTATATCGTGATTAGTTAAATGCTTTCCTAAAACATAACTACCATCTGTAAAGTAATATATATCTCCAGATAAGGCAGGAGCACCATAAGCATAATCATCATACAAGGCAGTTATTATATTGCCATTTCTGTCTAAACGGTACATACCAAAGAAGGTCATACCAGATACATCACCATATTCTGTTACGCTTTCATTTTTTGCAATATTTAAGTTTTCTCCTTCAAGCATATAAATTCTATTATTAACATTTCTTTCAAAAGTACCGGTTTCGTTATTTATATTAACAATTGCAGTTGCTTCTATATTATCAATATCAACACTACTTTTTAGTTTTTTAACTAAATTTGCACCTTTTTCAAGATAAATAGAACTAGAGTTTTTGATTTTTAATTCATCAATTCTACTAAGAGTAAATAATACGTTTGAATATTCATTTGTTCTATCAGTAGCTCCCGATAGTTCCATATAAGAGTTATTTAGGGTAACTATATTAGCTCTTTGGATAGAAATATTTCTTTTTACATCGTTTTGTGTGCCATAATTATTAATATTTATATAACTATAACCTGAGGTTGATGAAGCATTTCCACTACCAAAGATGGAACCATTAATTATAAATACTTGATGTTCGGAAGCATCAATATTTATATTAATTCCTTTTGTAACACTAATGAAATTAAAATCATATATTTCACTACCACTGGCATTTGCTTCACCACCACCAAAGATGGTTCCTCCAATGGTTATATTTGAGGTTACTAAATTTTTATTGCTTACTGCGTTTTTACCAATGTTTACTGTAGTAATTCCATACAATACAGAGGTATTTGCTCCGCCATAAACATTTTTTCCAATGGTGGCTCCGGAAATGTTAACTATACCTGTTGAATTATCAATATTTGTTTGTCCAGTAGCAGCAGCGTTTCCTCCTCCAAAAACATGATTTGTTATATTTGTATTATTTTCAATATCTAGGTTAGTGTTTCCTTTTACTATCGCAGTAGTACCATTGCCTCCTGCGTACACACTATTGTTAATGGTAGATAATGATACTAATAAATAGGTATTGTTATTAACTATTGCAGCGTTTCCTCCTCCGTAGATAGAAGAAGTTACGGTTGATTTTTTTAAAGTTACATCAGTTGAACCAACAATCATTCCAAGGTTTCCACCTCCATAAATGTTATTGGCAGTTGTAGCTTCGTCAACAATTAATTTTACATTACCATTGATTTTAGCAAGATTTTGTTCGCCCGTTGTATCACCAGGTACTATAGACTCTGTACCATTGCCTCCTCCATAGATAGAATCGGTTATGGAAGATGATGTAATATGAGTTTGAGTATTACCAATTACTCCGGCAGCATTACCTCCTCCATAGATGTTTTGAGACTCACTATTAGTAATACTTAAATCAACAACATTGTTATTAGTATTATTTGCGGTTCCAACACTTGCTTTATTACCTCCTCCATAGATTGAAGAAGTTATTTTGCTATCAGTAATGGTTGTTTTAGCTATTCCTAATACAGCTCCTAAGTTACCTCCTCCATAGATATTTCCATTGATTATGGTATTGTTATCAGTATTTAAAATAACGTTTTGGGTTATCTCGGCATTGTTTCCACCACCATAGACAGCACCATTTGTTGATGGAGTACCTACTGTTGATGAGGATAAGTTAATATTAGCATTTTCTACTTTAGCTTCGTTTCCACCACCAAAAGCAGCATTTAATATTGTTGTATTATATATTTTAACATCAGTAGTTTTAGTTATGGCTTTATTGCCACCACCATATAAATTATTAATTGTTCCTTTAGTTAGATCAATATGGGTACTTTCAGTAGTACCACCTTCGTTATTTCCACCATAAAGATTATTAATTCTGGCAGAAGTAGTATATTTATTACCATTATTATCAGTTCATATAAAATAATAATTATATATTTTAAATTCTTCATATGAAACATTTGAATGAACATGAAATGAAAATTGATATGTGTTGTTGCTATTTATTGTGTTAGTACCATAATATTGATTTATTTCATTTATATGATATCCATCATTTGTATTTTCAATAGTGGCCGATGACCAGTTGTTAGCAATAAATCCTTCACTAGTAAATAAGTATAAATCCCATTTAGTAATAGTATTAGGTCCTTTATTTTGAATATTTACACTTATTTCTTGCGATGAGATATAATCTGTAGATGATGGGTCGTGTTGTGTACTTTCGCCATATGTTACTTGAACATCAGCAGAATTATGTGTTTCTCCAGTAGTATTTGTAATATAGCTGTTTGCAACATCACCACTGATATTTGAACCTCCAAAGGCATTGCTAATTGAAGACTCACCAAGAAATACATTAGTTGTAGGAGCGCCTGCTTCACTTCCACCACCATATAAATTTTTAATATATCCTGAATTGGCATATATGTTTGTTGTAGTAGTTTCAGCTTTTAGTCCGCCTCCATAGACATTTTCTTGAATACCTCCTAGTATGTTGATATTTGATTCTGTAGTAGTTCCGCCTTGATTATTTCCACCATAAACGTTTTTTGTATTTGCATCATTAACGGTAATATTGGATTTTGGAATGTTTCCACGAATATTTGAGCCACCAAAGACGGTATCAACAGAGGATGATATTATTACGTTGGTATTATTTTCAATTGATGTAGCTTCACCGCCTCCATAGACAGTACCAATGTTGCCCCCATTAATAGTTACATTAGTTATGCCTGTTGTTCCACCTTGATTGTTTCCACCATAGATTGTTTGTGAAGTTCCACCGGTAGTGATAATATTACTTGTATTTACTGTTCCAGTTAAATTAGAACCACCAAAAATCAAGGTTGATGTTCCACCATTTAAATATACATTTGTTTCTTTGGCAGAGGTTTCATTTCCGCCTCCATAGGTTTCACTAATCTCTCCGCCATTTATAATAACTTCTATTTTACCATTAGGGGTGCCTTTTTTATCATTTCCACCAAAAACTTTTGTAATATGTCCATCATTAATGGTTACTTTGATGTTTCCTAAAACGTATGGTGTATATGTATCATTTCCTTGTCCACCACCAAAAACATTAGTTATTATACCTTTATTAATAGTTAATGTTGTTCCATTATTAGATAGGGTTGTAGTATTAGTTGTGCCATTGACTGTTCCATAAGCGCTACCTCCATATATCGAATTATTTATGATTGGAGTATATGAGCTAGCATTATCACCAATGGTAATGTTAACGGCATTTTTTACATAGGTTCCGTTGCTTGTAGAATCTTTTCCACCTTTTCCGCCACCATAGATTGAATTTGATATTTCTCCACCAAGCATAGTTATATCAACTGCGCCATAAATTGTTCCCATGATGTTACTACCACCATACATACTGCCAGCGATGACGCCGCCATTCATTTCGATGTTTACGTTTGCTGTTTTAGAAGCAGAACCAGCTCCATTTTTATTTCCACCGCCATAAACATCACCTTTAATAATTCCACCATTTATTGCTATAGTGGTATTTGATGTGTTGCTTGAACTACTTATTCCAGTGGCTCCATAATTACCACCACCGTAGACATTTCTTTTGATTAAAGCATTTCCATCAACAATAATTGTTGAATTATCACATGAACCAATCGATGATACAGATGAATTGCCATTACCATTGCCAAAAACGCTACCACTTTCGGCTCCCCAAAGGGTATTGTTGTTATCAATATATTCGGTTTTTCCAATAATAGCATTTCCTCCAATATATAAATAAGAACTTCCTTTAAGTGTGCCATCACCATCATTACCATCAACACCATTTGAACCACCAAATACACTATAATTAATAGTACCACCGGTTACTTGTATGATACGATTTCCATAGGTAGCACTGGTACCGGCACCGCCAGTTATTTCATCTATTTCGCCACCTGTTACATAAATATATATATCGTTATAATTATTACGATTACTAGAGCTTATTGGGCCACCAATTAGGTTATAAATATATCCACCTTGAACAATTACTTGTCTTACAGCGTACTGAGTACCTCCGAATCTACCTCCTACGTATATTCCTGTTGATAAATCATGTTTACTTGTACCAAAACTACCACTTTTTATAATTAAATCAAATATTTTATCACTTGAAGTAGTACTATTAGTATTGGCATAAACATTACTACCCCATGAACCTGAGGCACAATAATATACTTTTAGATTATTGTTATTGTTATTAACACGATCATAATCATTACCATAGATGCTTTTATTATTAAGATAAACCGTGTTAATTCTCCAGGTGCTTGAGTTAGCTCCTGTAGATAAGGAAATTGAATTATATAGACCACTTTCAATAATTACTTTATATTTTGCAGGATTTCCACTACTTCCAGTACTAGTATTATTTCCTCCTAAAATAGAACGTAAATTATAATAATTTCTAGTACTAGTTATACCACGACCTAGTTTAACATTGTTATAGTTCCCATAAAGCACTCCACTTGTTGTATTATTGTTGGGTGGATTATATATATTGTTAACGTTATTGGGATAATACATTGTAACATTTTCAATAGTAGTGTCTTGATAACAGTTTATTGCGGATTCAACCCTCCAGGTAGCATTGTATTTCTGATGATTGTGTAGACTTGTTAGGGTAAATGGATAATCCCCATTATTTTGCCATGATTGGCTAATATCACGATTTAATACTAAAATATTAGTATCTCTTGTAGTAAGATAATAATACTCATAATTAGATTGATATATCTCTTCATTTCCATCAGAATCATAATATTGAACTAATTCATAATAAGTACATCCACTATTGGTATTACATGTTCCTGAGGTTTGGATTTCTCCTAAATTGTTATAGTAGCCAATTATAGAGGCGTATCTAGGAATAGTTACTTTACGATAATAATTAGCCATATGAACGTTATCATATTCTTGACTTGGTGTTGGAGAGATGGGAGGCGTTGGAAGGCTTGTTGCTCTTGTCATGGTGCCATTTATTAATAAATAATATTCACCATTTTGATATAATGTTTCATTTTCTAATCTTCTATAGTAGGTACAACCACCCCAACTATAACATGTTCCGCTATTTTGATATTCTCCAGAGGAATTATAATATCCTGCATAACTTTCCCACATACCAACTGTTACTTTACTAAAATAATAAGTTCCAGATTCTATTTGATGCATTTCAGCGGTTTTAAGACTACTAATAGCATTATTAAAATCTGTTTCTACATTAACAATTGTAGCATCTATCCAGCTAGCATTAAATGTAATATCAATTTTGTCTGGTTTATTATTTGTATAAGTTACTGGTATTTTAGCATAACGCTCATAAAAATTACTATTATATGTTAAAAAGGCTCCACGATATTTAGTAAACCAACCATTAAATCCTAGGTTCGTTGGTCTATCGGTAAACGGATTATCTATTAATTCTATATCTATGTAGTCATCAGTTAAGTCTTCTTTTGTATTATTGTCGTTAATATAATATGTTTTAAAATATATATATGTGTCTTGTCTTTCTGTTAGAGAAACATAACCAACATTTCCTGATAGATCATCACTTGAATACGTAATTTTTACTTGAACAAGATTATTATCACTATAAATATTTTTGTTAATTTTGGTAGGAATTTGGCCATCGTTAGTGGTATAGTTTAATCCCATATAATAATTATAATCTGATTCTAATTCATTTACATATACTTTATTTTCAAATACTCTACTAGTAATATAATCGGGATCTGTTTCATAATCAATAGTATGTTCTCCAAAGGTAATGGTATATGCAATATTTCCAGCTATAAGAATTAAAGTAATGACTAATAGTGTTAAAAGACGATATTTATTAATTTTATTTTTAGGTAATTTATTAATAAATTTTTTCATTATAAACACTATCCTTTCATTTAATTAGAAGTATGCACATAGGTATAATACTTATAAATATGTGATTGTATTTTGAATTTTTTCTATTTTTATTATGTATAATTATTCATTATAATTATATCATAAATTAATTTTGATGTAAATTAATTTGTTGTTTTTTGAAATAGAAAAACTGTAATGATACAATTGATGTGAAACAATTCTATATAAAAAAAGTGATTCAAGTTG
>CAJMQX010000018.1 GCA_905215635.1 uncultured bacterium
GTTTTATTAATAGAAATAGATTTTATTTCATTAAAAAGATTACCTAGAGATAAATGATAGGGATTATTATTTAATTTTATATATGACATATATTATCACCTATATATATAATAACATATTATGTGGATATTGTGTGGATAAAAATATTAATATGTGGAATTATGTTAGTTATCAATTAGAGAATAGAATTATATAATGATACTAAGAGGAGAGGATGTAATGAAAATAATTAAGAATTATAGATCAATGTTGATATTACTAGGATCAATAATTATTGGGGGATTAGTTGGAGTTTTATGGGGAGATGGGGCTAAGGTACTTAGTCCGTTTGGAGATATATTTTTAAATATGCTTTTAATAGTAGTAGTACCATTAATATTCTTAACAATAAGTAGTTCTATTTATAAGATGAAACAACCTAAAAGAATTGGAAAGATATTAGTTTCAACATTTGTAGTCTTTTTAGTAACATCAATAGTAGCAGTACTTATTGGAATGGTGGCAACTTATTCTTTTAGGTTAGTTAGTAGTGATGATGGTGAACTTATTAAAGAAGGGATGATATTAGAAGAAGATAATAATAGTATAGAAAAATTAAATATACTTGATAGAACTGTTAATGCTATTACAGTTAATGACTTTGTAAAGTTATTATCTAGAGATAATATGATTGCTTTAATAGTAGTATCTATATTAGTAGGAATAGCTATGAATATGAGTGGGGATAAAGCTACTTCAATGTATAAATTTATAGAGTCTGCTACTGATGTACTTCAAAATTTTATTAAGATAATTATGTATTATGCTCCGATAGGACTTGGATGTTATTTTGCAGCTTTAGTAGGTAGTTTTGGTAGTCAGATAGCTTTAGGATATTTAAGAACATTTATTATATATTTAATAGTAGCAGTATTATTTTATTTTATTGTTTATACAATATATGCATATATTAGTGGAGGTATTTTAGGTATAAAAAGGTTTTGGAAAAATATAATTCCATCAACACTTACTTCACTTGCTACTTGTTCTTCAGCTGCATCAATGCCTGTTAATATAGAGTGTACTAAAAATATTGGTGTGTCTGAAGATATAGCAGATTCGACAGTATCACTAGGAGCAAGTTTTCATAAGGATGGTTCAGTAATAGGAAGCGTATTTAAAATAATGTTTTTAGTTTATTTATTTGATGGTGGTAGTAGTGTATCAATATTTCAAGTAATGGGAATAGCTTTAGTGGCAACATTACTTGTTACAGCAGTACCTATAGGTGGTGGTACAATATCAGAGATGTTAATTATTACAATGCTTGGATATCCAGTAGCAGCATTGCCAATACTGACAATTATAGCTACAATTATAGATCCACCAGCAACGGTATTAAATGTAGTAGGAGATAGTGCATCAGCGATGCTTACCAACAGAATTGTTGATGGAAAAAACTGGTTAAAATAAAGAATAACCTCATTTCTTAAATAGAAATGAGGTTAATTACGTAAGAAAAAAATACTACCATATAGATAGTATTTATTTAAAATCTTCTTCATCAAATAGAAGCTTAATTTTAACATTTAGACCAATAGCTATTCTATCAACAGCATCTAAAGAAAAAGTTTTACCCATTTTGAAAGATTCAATTTCTCTAATATAACCATGTGATAAACCAGCAGCATCAGCTAATTCTTGTTGAGTTAAATTCTTTTGCTTACGATACTTTTTAATATTATATCTAACAGTATCATAAATGTTATGATTTGCAATATTATCCATATGTTATCTCCTTGTAAATATTCTCTCATAAACAAAAATAAAAATATGTAGATAAATGGTATACATATGTTCATAATAATCGACAATTTTTTTATATTAGTAGGCATATACTTAGTATGGGTGATAAAAATATGAATAAGTTATATATGGGAATAGATATAGGTTCAATATCTACTAAAGGGGTTATTATAGATGAATATGATAATATAATTGCAAGTAGTTATTTATATACAGAGGGTAATCCTATTAAAGCGGTTAAAGATGTAGTTAGAAATATGCGTGAAGAAATAGATTTAAATAGATATCAAGTAGTTTCAGTTGGAACAACGGGTTCTGCTAGAAAATTAATTGGTTCAATGTTAGGAGCAGGAACAATTAAGAATGAGATTACAGCACATGCTGTTGGTACAATAAGATTATATCCATCAGTAAGAACTATTTTTGAAATAGGGGGACAAGATTCAAAGATAACTTTAGTTAATAATGGAGTAGTATATGATTATGCTATGAATACATTATGTGCAGCAGGAACAGGAGCATTTATATCCTCTTTAGCTAAGAGATTAAATGTTAGAATAGAAGATGTAGCTAAAGTAGCAGAAGAAAGTAAAAATAGAGTAAATATAGCAGCTAGATGTACAGTTTTTGCAGAGTCTGATTTAATTCATAAAATACAAGCAGGATACTTAAAAGAAGATATAATAGCAGGAGTATGTAGAGCAGTAGCAATGAATTATATTAATAATGTAGCTAAAGGAAAGAAAATACTTAGTCCAATAGTATTTAATGGAGGAGTTAGTAAAAATAAAGCAGTAGTTAAAGCATTTGAAGAAATAACAGGAGAAAAAATTATTGTTAATAAGAATTCACATCTAATGGGAGCATTCGGTATAGCAATAATGGCAAAAGATAGTAAGAAAGAAAATGTATTTAACTTTGATATAGATAATTTAAAATTAGAAACAAAGATTGTTAGTTGTGGGAGATGCTCTAATAATTGTGAAGTAGTAATGGTAATTAAGAATGATGAAGTAATTGATCATTATGGTAATAGATGTGAAAGAGGAAATCTAATTAAGAATGCATAGGTATTCTTAATTTTTTTATAAAAATATTACTAGTTAATTTTAAAATTTATATTTAATATTTATAGAATTTTTTAAGTCTATATTCTTGATTTTCTTAAAAAAATATTGCTGTAATTTAGGAGATTTGCTATAATTATATATATTAGATAATATGAGTAAAAATAGTTAAGAATGGAAGGGATATTCTTATGAAAAATAGAAATATACGATTAATAATAGGGACAATATTATTAGGATTATTAATTATAGCAGGTACTTTCTCGTTATATATATGGGATGCAAATGATAATAAAGATGTAGTATTTAATACTAGTAAGAAATTACAAGAATATATAATTTATGATTCAGGAGAGTCTTACATACTACAGTATATATTTATAAAAGTAGTGAAGTAAATAATATTCCTTTATATGCTACTATTAATATGAAGGTAAAATCTATTGGAGATAATCTTAGTAGTGAAGCTTTAAAATGGACAGTTACTAAAGGTAATGATACTAGTAATGGAGATGATGGTTCAGGTTTAACTGGAACATATGGATTTGCCTTAACTACAAAAAATGATTGTAGCACTATAACATATACTTAACAATCATACAACAGAATACTGGAACAGCGGCATACGAATGGTTATTACCAAATTTTGATACAACGAAATCTAGAATGGTAAATAGTTCTGGTGACTTTAAAGGCGCAGCATTTAAAACATCTTATTCAGTAAGACCGGTATTCTATATAAAGAATAGTGTTAAATATGTAAGTGGAACTGGTAAGATAGATGATCCGTTCATAATAGCTTCATAGATAATGTATAAAAATATGTAAAGAAAAGGAAATTAGTTGTATTAATTTCCTTTTTTTAGTATAATTTAATTAAGAATTTTAGAAGGAAGGATATATGAAAAAGAGAACAATAAGTGCAATAATTTTATTAATAATATTAATAGGAAGCTTAATCATTAGTAGTAAATTGTTTGGATTAGTTATGATGGGAGTAGCTATACTAGGATTTAATGAATTTTTTGATATAAAATATCAAAATAAGAATAAAAGACTTAAATATATTCAATTATTAGGAATAATTAGTATGGTACTAATAGTACTTAATAAGACATTTTATCAAATAGAGATGAATATATTGATATTATTACCAATAATAATTCTTAGTTTACCTATAATTATATATAATGATAATGAATTATATAATATAGAGGATTGTTTATATACCTTGGGAATAGTTTATTTTTGAGGATTATCTTTTCAAAATATTATATATTTAAGAGAAATAGATATAACTAAATGTATATTTATATTTATAATAGCTTTTCTTACTGATACATATGCTTATATAGGAGGAAGTTTAGTAGGTAAACATAAACTTACTAGTATATCTCCTAAGAAGACTATTGAAGGTAGTTTAATTGGAACAATTATGGGAATACTTGTGGGAACTGTTTATTATTACAATTTAATTGGAGGAATATCTTTACCACTGACAATTATTCTTTGTACCGTGCTTACAATATTGTCAGAAATTGGAGATTTAATGTTTAGTAGTATTAAGAGATATTTTAATAAAAAAGATTATTCAAATTTAATTCCAGGACATGGAGGAGTATTAGATAGATTTGATAGTGTGATATATGTATCACTTGGATTATCACTAATACTTAGTATGATATAGGAGGTATTTTAGATGTTATCACTTTTATGGTTTATACTTATTTTAGGAGCAATTGTAGCAGTTCATGAATTTGGACATTTTATATTTGCTAAGTTATCAAATACATATGTATATGAATTTTCAATAGGTATGGGGAAAAAAATATTTGGTAAAAAGAAGAAAGGTGGAGAGACTGAATTTTGCGTTCGCGCAATTCCACTAGGTGGTTATGTAATGATTGCGGGAGAAGATGTTGAAGATGAAAATATTCCAAAAGATAGACAAATGTGTAATAAAAGTTTTTGGCAAAGATTTTTAGTGCTTTTTGCGGGAGCATTTAATAATTTTGTTTTTGCTTTTTTAATACTATTTATTAGTGCTTTAATATATGGAGCAGTATCAACAAAACCTTATATTGGGGAAGTAGCTTCCGGATATCCAGCTGAATTGGCAGGACTTGAAGCTGGAGATTTATTACTTTCTTTGGATGGTCAAAAAATTAATAATTGGGATAAAGCTTTAGTTAAACTTCAGACTACTGATGGTAATAGTATTTTGTTCGAAGTAGAAAAAAGTAATGGAGATATAAAAACATATGAAGTAAAACCAATTAAAGAAAAAGATGAAGAGGGCAATGAAAGTTATAAATTTGGAATAGCTACAAGATATGAGAAAGAATATGGATTTTTGAAATCATTAAAGTATGCATCAAGTAAAACAATATCGTTATTTGGAAGTATGTGGGATACACTTAAATATTTATTTACTGGTAAAGTAGGTGTTGATCAATTATCGGGTCCAGTGGGAATTTATTCGATTGTTGATTCGCAAGCAAAACAAGGACTTGAAGCAGTACTTTATTTAGTAGCATATTTATCAATAAATGTTGGAATAATTAATTTACTTCCATTTCCAGCATTTGATGGTGGAAGAATATTATTCTTATTTATAGAAAAAATATTTAAGAAGCCAGTATCGAAGAAAGTAGAAAATATTATTCATTCAATTGGTTTTATGTTAATTATAGGACTTTTAATATATGTAACATTTAATGATATATTAAGAATATTTAGATAGAAAAAAGTAACTATTAACAGTAATTGTTAATGGTCTTTTTTGTTCAAAAATTTCGATGATAAATTGTTTACATAAACTTTTATGTTTGTTATAATTATAGTAGATTATAGTGTAGAAGAACATATGTATATATTTTGATTATATGAAACTGAGGTGCATGTAATGAAAAATAAAAGAAAAAAATATTTAATAATTGCCTTATCTATTGTGGCAATCTTTATTTTTGCTGGTACTTATGCTTATTGGAACTGGACAAGTAGTGAAAATAAGAATGTTGTTTTTAATACTAGCAAAGATCTCAAAGATTATATTACTTATAATGATGGTGAATCAAAGTTTGTTGGTGATTTTCAAGTAAGTGATAGTTATTTAGATGGCGTACATACGACAATTTCTATGAAGAAAGATGGGGCAGTTAATGTCTCTTTAATGGCTACGATAAATATGGATATTAATGCAATTGGGGAAACGATGAAGGTAAGTCCAGCATTAAAGTGGGTTGTGACTAGTGGTGATAGTACAAATGTGGGAGATGTTTTATCATCAGGTAATTTTATTGGCTCTAATGCTGGAGATACGATGGTTTTACTTCCTAATATTGAAGTTTTGACAACAGAACAGAAATTTACAATATGGATATGGATTGATAGTAGTGAAAATCCAAGTGCTGATTTAACGGGAGAGACACTTGATACGGTGGTATGGACACAAATAGATCAAGTTGAAGGGGTGGTAAGTACTTTCTCAATTACTAGAAAGAGTACTACTTATCAAACAATTAATGCAACTGTTGTTAATAATACGAATAAGATAGTTAGTTATGCGGTTACTACTAGTAATACAGAACCTAGTACATGGACAAGTATTAGTGATACAGATCAAAGTAATGTATATAATTTAGAATATACTGTTTCAACTACAGGAACATATTATATTTGGTTTAAAGATAGTTTGGGAAATGTAGCAGGTGATAATGTCTCAGTATCAGAAATAGATACTTCTGCACCAGTATGTACTTTTGGAGAATTTAGTCCAAGTAGTGTTGCCAATGGAGAAACAGCAACCGTAGATTTAGTATGTACAGATAACGATTTAAAAAATATTAATTTAAGTATTAGTGATATAGAGATAACTGGGAGTAGTGCAACATTATCTAATATCAGTAAAGTAAAAACAACGAATGGTTATACATATACGATATCATTAGTGGGAACAGATGTGGATGGCATAGTTTCATTAACATTACCTAGTGGAAAGATATTCGATAGTATGAATAATACGAATGATGGTGTAAGTTCTGGTAATTTAACTATTCAAAATGATACGGAAGCACCAGTAGGAACAATAAATACTAGTATTGATGGTGAAAATGGAGTAGCAACCCTTAATGCAACAGATGATAAATCTGGATTAAGTGGTAGTTATAATTAGAAGATATCAACCAGTAATGTATGTGATAGTAGCACAACAGGTTTTACAACAAGTACTAGTTTAACCTATACATATACGATAAGTTCTAGTGGAAATTATTATGTGTGTGCAAAATTTTCTGATAATGCTGGAAATATTGGATATGCGAAAGCATTAGCAGCATCAAGTTACATTGATTATAGTTATACTGGAGATTATCAAACATATACAGTACCAGTTAGTGGATATTATCAAATAGATGCTTTTGGTGCACAAGGTGAAACTTCAGGGAATACCAGTGGTGGTTTAGGCAGTAAAACTATTGGAACATTATATTTAACAGTTGGAGAAAAAATGTATGTATATGTAGGAGGATATGAATTAACAAGTTCAGGAGGATATAATGGTGGTGGCTATACTAATCCTGATGCTAGCAATGGATATAAAGGTGTACAAGGCGGTGGAGCAACAGATGTAAGATATTTTGGAAATAGTGTGCCATCATCTAGAGATTTAATATGGAATTCAACATTGGGTCTTAATTCACGAATAATGGTGGCAGCTGGTGGTGGTGGCGCCGAATGGAATGGCAGTATAGGTGGTAATGGTGGTGGATTAATAGGGGGAAATGGTATTGGTGTTAATAATTATGATGATAGTACTCCTAATTCACAATATGTTGCTAATGGTGGGACACAAACAGCAGGGGGTACTGCTTATGTAATAAATAATTACAGTTGGACCGGTGGGTTTGGCACTGGCGGTTATACAACTGATGCTATAGATGGCGGTGGTATGGGCGGCGGTGGATACTATGGCGGTGGTAGTATGAATACTGCTCATGGCGGTGGTGGAGGTTCATCTTTTATATCTGGTTATGCTGGTGTAAATGCCATTACTTCATCATCTGATAGAACACATGTAAATAATACATTGCATTATAGTAATAAATATTTTGTTAATGGGAAAATGATTAGTGGAAATAATTCTGGTAATGGTAAAGCCAAAATAACTTATATAGGTGCAAATGGCCCTAGTAGAATAAATCCAAAATTGGACAATGTAAGATATATAAAAGATTGTATTAATGGAAATAGTGTAAATATTTATAATCATTGGATTGAAGTTCAAGCAATATACCAGGGACAGAATATAGCGAAAGGAATAATTGCTACAGGAATTACAAACAAAGATACACATCCGCTTACATTAATTACTGATGGAATTATGGATACCAAATCATATGCAGAAGGAACCAATAATAGTGGTGAACAGTGTATAACATTGGATTTGGGTTCAACATATAATTTAGATGAAATTGCTGTTTGGCACTATTATCATGATGATAGAACGTATCATGATAATATTACTTATGTATCAAGTGATAATGTTACTTGGAAGAATGCAATTACTTTAGTTGGAGTAGAAACAAACAATGGAAAGAGAGTTAGTGCTTATGAAGAGGACACGACTGATGACTACGCACCGACAGGAACATTAACAGTATCTAGTAATGGTTTAACTGTAACAGCAAGTATGTCAAATGTAAGTGATGTAGGAAGCGGCGTTAGTGGATATCAATATATAATACAAACTAGTTCAACTTGCCCAACTAGTGGTTATACATCATCATCAAATACGTCATATAATTTTACTGTATCATCAGCCGGAACATATTATGTATGTGCAAGAATTAAAGATAATGTTGGAAATGTATCTGAACCTATATCTAAAGAAATAGATGTTATGGATAATGTGGCACCAACAATAAATTATTTAAGTCAAGGTGGAATGAAATATACTGATCCGACATTTGCTTCAGGTGTAAATGGTATTGTTAAATACAATAATTCTGGAAATGGAACAGTTACAGTAACAAGGACTTCAATGTCTACTTCGTATGGTAATTATGCTTTAAAAATAGAAACAACTGGCGAAGCGTCTCCAGGACATGGTGGATTTACTTTCGAAACTTATTCATCGGCTAGTGAATCATATATAACCAAAATAATTGCTAAAATACCTGTCGGGTATACTATCCATTTTGCATCTAATAAATTAGGAGAGGATTATGCTGGTGAATCACATGCTTGGCTCACTTCACAAGAAGGAACAGGAAATTGGAAAGAATATGTTTACTATGTGAAAGCACATTCAACAGGAACATTTGGTACGACTAATTATTTTTATTTGTCTGGTGGCTCAACGGCTACTTCAAGCAGTCCTGTAACTTGGTATGTAGCTTATGCAACAGTGTTTGTAGGTAGTAATGGTGGAACTAAAGGAATGGCATTTAATATAACAGATAATGAAAGTGGTGTAGTAGCTTATGGAATAAATCAAAGTTCAACTGTAGAACCAACATGGAACAATATTAGTACAGTTAATAAATTTGGAACAGTTTATTATCCTAGTTCACTAGGAAAGTATTACGTATGGGCAAAAGATGCATATGGAAATGTTTCTAATAAGAGTATTACTATAGCTGATACATCAAAAAAAGGTTCATATTTTATAAATAATCGAACAAGTATCGCTAATTTAAGTAATGATTTAACAGGTAATATGTATAGATATCAAGGTAGTGCTTCAACTGTTACTAATAATTATATATGTTTTGG
>CAJMQX010000019.1 GCA_905215635.1 uncultured bacterium
ATTTATTAATTTGTTCAGTAAACTTAAGGTTATAGATAAGTCTTGAGGTTCTACCATTGCCATCAGGATAAGGATGTATTCTGTTAAAAAGAAGGCTCATCATGGCAGCATTTATAAATGGATTACTATATAGAAGAGAAATCTTGTTTTGCTTATATACTTTGATAAAATCATTCATGAAACGATTTACATCTTCTGGATTAGCACCACGCCAGAAAATTTCTTCAATACCGTCTTTGCATCTAGAAATTTTAACAGGAGTTTTACGGTAAGTATACATTGGAGTAAAGGTATCATCTCCACTAGCCATAATAAAGTTATGTAAATCATGAATTCGGCGATGATTAATATTTAAACTATTGAAAAGATAGCCATTTTCAACAAGGACGCTTTCATTAAAACCTAAATTTTCAATATTTTGACTGGCTTTTAATTCTTGATGGACTAAATCTATCCAATAATTAATTATTTCTTCATCATCATAGATAGATAGTAATTTAATATAATCATCAAAATCTTTACTAGTGTCTTCTAAATGAAATAGTAAATCATCTTGAAGTTTTATTCGTTCTAGGTATTCTTCAAGTGAAAAATATTTTACATAATCACTATTCATTCCATACTCATTGATAGGCATTCGTATCACCCCTTTGATGGTTATGTATTTTAGCACACTTTTGTTCGTTTGTCAATTATTTGTTTACTTCACTTCAAATTCAAGGTAATAATTATCAAAATTATTTTTATAATTCAAATATTAAGAATTTTTTGTTATTAACGATATAAAAAAATTAGGTCACTCTTTTACGTTTCTATATCTCAAAAGCACTTTTCTTATAAATTAAAAAAGATATTGATAATCTCAATATCCTTTATTTATACTGTTGTTAATATGTATTAGCAGCCTGTAGATTTTGCTTGAGCTGGATCTACATCATGATATTCTCCAGCTGTTCTTCCTGTTCCTTCTGAAGCCCATTTTGAAGTTGCAGCATTTAAAACTACACATGCTCTACCAGTGGTTGTATTAATATACCATGTTCCACTGGCGTAGTTTGTAGGTTTTACACCGGCTTTTTTAAAATCATCAGGTGAAATAGATCCAGCAGCATCCAATGGAATTGTTACTGCAACGTCTATTCCTTCACCAATCAATTGAGCTTGATATTGTTTTTCAAGATACTCAGCGATTGTATTAGCAGATAGTTCAAATGCTTGTTGACGTGATTTCTTAAGAGTTGGTAATACAGTTACTAAAGTAATACCTACAACTATTGCCAAAATAACGATAACGGCTAATAATTCTACTAAAGTAAATCCTTTTCTATTTAATTTTTTCATTTTCTTATCCTCCTTACTTTAATTAAAATATAACATAGATGTTTAATAATGTCAACCTGATTACTATAATTTTTATTATTTATATTTATAAATATTTATCTGTTTATTACCATAATTTCTTTCTTTATAAAGAGCTAGTTTATCATATTCTTGAGGTAAATTTAAGTTATGATGTTCCATTATTAGAAGGCCTTCTTCAGTTAAAAGATTTAGTGTATTTACCTTGTCTAATATTTTTTCATAAACATCATATGCATATGGAGGATCTATAAAAATCAAATCAAATTTTTTATTTTCTTTAGAGAAATTATTTAGGGCTTTCTTCCAATCAGATAGTACTACCATACTTTTAGATTTGATATCTAAGGAAGAAATATTTTGATTTAGAACTTTAATAACTTCGGGGTTATTATCAATAAAGTATGCTAATTTAGCACCATTAGAGATAGCTTCAATACCAAGATTGCCTGATCCGGCAAATAAGTCTAGGACAATACTATCTT
The DNA here is from genome assembly GCA_905215635.1 of uncultured bacterium. The sequence continues at coordinate 1,845 of CAJMQX010000019.1, forward strand.
TGATATTATCTTGAATCATTCCAAAAAGAGACTCTTTTACTCTATCCATAGTAGGTCTTGTCCCTTCAATATTATAACCATTAATTTTTCTACCTTTTAAAGTACCACTTATAATTTTCATATTCTACTCCTTTATATATGCTAATAAATAATTTCTTTCATTAGTATGATTATATCTGTATGAATGATATTTATCATGATTGCAATAAGTACATATTTTACTATCATAAATATTATTTATACCTAAATCTAATAAGATACTTTTTAATAAACCTACTAGGTCTATATAATATTTATTTTGTTTTTTTATGGTGAAATCATCAATATTATGATATGTATTTTTAAATTCAAGATATACATCTATTTCTACTTCAAAATGACATTCTCTTATGGAAGGATAAATATAGATACTTATATCTTCTTTATGAGAATGATATGTTTCTAGAAATAAATCAAGACATTTCTTAGTTATATTTTTTAAAGTACCACGCCATCCTGAGTGGATAAGGCCTAGTATTTTTTGCTTATTATCATAAATTAATATAGGAATACAATCAGCAGTTTTAATAATTATTGGAGTATTTTTACTGGTAGTAACTAAAGCATCTCCTGATGTATTATTATGATAATTATTATCCACTATTAGTATTTTATCTGAATGAATTTGATCTAGATAATAGTATTTATCTAGATGATAATTTTTAATAAGATTATTTAGAGTATCACTAGTAAAGATATTTAGAACATTATCTATATTAAACGAGTATGTTTCTTTCATAGATTACCTTATTTTAAGAACATAAATGTTCTTTTGTATGAGTATAACTTTCATATTTTTTGTTTATTTTTAATACTAATAAAGATAGTTCATTATATGATTTCATATATATTTCATAGTATTTATTTTGATATAGTTCTTTTTTTATAGCTAGTAGTCTATTTGAATCTTTGGTATTTTTATATTCTTTTACTAATGATAAAATATGATTATCTTTTTCTAAAATAGATTTTGCTAATGATATATTTTTAATCATCTCTGTATTATCTAGAGCATCTAATAATTCATATGTTTTTTCAATAATATCACTCATGGCATCACCGTTTTAATAATAACATAAATTAAAGATAATGGCAATATTTATAGGACGTCTAGAAATGTTTTGACCATATTAATATTATCAATTATACGATTAATTTTATCTTCTGGTTTTAATTTATATTTGTCTTTCATATCTTCAAGAAAATCTTTATAGTAGTTGTTTGTTCTATTTAAATATTTGTACCAATAAGAGTTTTCCATTAAAAATGTTCTTTGTTTTTCATCTTGACTGATACGATATTGAAGGTCTAGTCTCATTAGTCTTCAAACCTCTTATAGATAGCACGTGGTTTATAGCTACTTCCTTTTGTGGTTGTTTTACTGGCAAATAAATCACTGAACAATCCTACTGCTTTACTAAGAGAATTAACACCATCTTGAAGTTTGTCAACATCAATATTTTTAGCAAGGCTAACAATATCACTTATAGTAGTACTACTCTTTTTTTGAGTTTTGCGATATTCATCCCAGATGCTATTATCTTCTCCATACATATCATATAGTTCATAGAACTTTTGCCAGGTCATAGAGCCATCTTTTATATAATTAGCAAAAGTAGGATTAGCTTTAGCAAAAACTTTAAATTCATCAATTTTACTCATATTATCACCTTAATATATTGTATGTTAAATAACTATTTATTTGACATAATACGTCATTTTAGTGTTATAATATAATTATGATTGGAGGATATATGAAAAAACGTTATCTACTATTAGGAGGAATTATATTTTTAATGTTAACCGGTTGTGGTAATACTAGTATGGAAGCTAAGTCTTTGAGTGATTTTGAGAATGCTGGTAATAATAATAGCTATGTGGTTACTGATAATAAAGAAAATTATAAGAATAGTGATTATATTGTGGAAGCTTCTTTGGCTAGTTATAATGATATTTCTATTGAAATGATTGTGTATGACACTAGTGATAATGCTTCTTTAGTTCAGGAAGAACAAATTAAGAATTTTAATCTTTTAAAAAGTACAGGAGCTAGTGAGAAAAGAGATAAGGGTAATAATTATTATAAGTATGTTTTAATATCTAATAATTATTATATGATATCATCTCGTATTGATAATACACTTATATTTTGTAAGACACCTTTATCTAACAAGGATAAGGTAGAAAATTTAATTAATGAAATGGGATATTAAAAAAAGATATGTTATATATCAATTAACTTGATTAGTTATTTGAATTAAATATATCTTTTTTTATTAAAATATAACTTTTAATCTTCTTAGTATTTTTTAGTGTAGGGTTTATTTTTTCATTCTTAAGAAAATTATTAAGAGTGATATGGTGCTTATAATTAAGAGAAATAGATTACTACTAGTTAGAAAGATACTAGTAAGATTAGCAAAGATGTGAACTATGATAGGATATACTATATTTTGATATTTTTCTAAGATTATAGATAGAAGTAATCCTAATATAAAGGCATAGATAATAGTAATTAAATTGTTATGAACAAGAGCAAAAATTAGAGATATTAAAATGATAGCATATTTTTTAGGAAGAACTTTCTTTGCTTTTGATAAGGCGGTATATCTAAAGAGGATTTCTTCAAAAATAGGTCCTAGAATAGAGGTATAAAGAATGATTATAGGAAGACTTAAATTAAGAATAGTTTTTTTACTTTGATAATCAATAGTTAACATGTTATAAAAAGTAGAAATACTTATACCTATTAAAATCATTATGGGAATGTATTTAAAGTTTATATTTTTACTTTGATGGTAATTTTTCTTATATAGATATATAGTTATTGGGATCATTGATATAGTTAAGCCGATGATAGCATATTTATAGATTGCATTAGGATTATTTAATAACATAGAGTTATTGGTAGTTAAGATATAGATAATCAAGAAAATAATTACTGCTAAATACATAATTAAATAACTTAATATAATATCTTTAAAAATATACCAAATCTTTTTCATATCATCACCAACTAAAAGATATCATATGAGAGTATTTGTGTCAAGTTTTAAGTAATGATTAGTATTATGTGTAGTTAATGTTAGCATTATATTTCTTAAAATTAACATTTCACTTTTTCTAAAATTTTCCTTTATATTATTTAAAAAATATGATATACTTTTATTATAGAGAGGTATAGATTATGAATGATATATTAGTATACTCAGGTGGGGGTTATAAAATATATATGTGTAGTATCGATGAGATAGATACTTATTATTTAGTTATACCAAACAAAGATTCTGCAAAGTTTTCTTTGTGTATAGATATTCCTGATGGTGATTTAAGATATTTAGATAATAAGGTTATTATTGATAATATTTTAAAAAATTTGGTATCACTACATCAAGATAATGTAATATATCTTTTACCAGTTTTACCAAAAGAATTAATAGTTGGAGAGATGGAAATAAATGATGATGCTTTATATCGTAAGTTAGAAGATATTTTAATATCACTAGCAAATGATACTTTTAATAGAATTATTGAAAACAATAAAGCGGTAGAACAAACTATTTATCTAGGTATTATTGATGAAAAGCAAAAATATTTCTTGGACTGGTTAAGTCTTAATTCACAGTATGCTAATTATATTAGAGGAATTACTTTAACTAGAAAAGATAATTATCAAGAAAAAGTACAAGAAGAATACTATACAATGGATGATAATACCGGTAATAGTGGCAATTCTTTATCTGGTAATGGCGGTGTAACGGTAGAAAAAAGCAGTTCTAAAAAGAAAGTAAAGGTACTTCCTAGTAAACATGGCTATACTTCATTTAGTTTGATAGGTTTAATTATTACAATTGTTAGTGTTATGTATATATTAATAAAATAAGAGTTCTTAGTAGTAAAGGGCTCTTATTTGTTTTCTAAATCAGAATATTTTATGATAAAGATGTTTTTATCTTTATAGAATGCATAGAAAATATCTGATAATTTTAATTGTTTTACTTCAAGAAGTTTATCAACAAAAGTAGTATCTTTTTTTAGTTCTTTTAATGTTTCATATTGAATACGACCATCTAGGATTAGAGGTAGTGGCAATGGGGTTCTAGGCTTATTAGAATATTCAAATACGGATAATGTTCCATTGTTTTCTAAAATAGCGTATTCTATTTCTTCAATACTGCGGTACCCCTTCCCTCTTAATTGAGTTAATAAATCATCCAAATTATATTTTTGTCTTACCATTTCGTTAAAATTAACATGACCATTTTTTATAATAAATGAGGGTGCACCATCTAACATTTCTCTTATCTTAGAATTTTTAAGACTTATATAAGACAAGACTATTTGAAATATTACTAAGACTATGATGGGAATGATAGATGCAAAAATACTTTTACTAGCATCTTCTACACAGATAGCTACTAACTCTGCTATTAAGATTGATACTATTAAATCCACAATACCTAATTGTCCTACTTCTCTTTTTCCCATTAAACGATATATTAAAATTATAAATATATAGAAAAAACTCATTCTAAAAATTATTTTAAGATATTCCATAAAATCACCATTAATATTATTAACAAGTCATAATTAAATATACAAATACATAGATATTACTAGGTGATTTGATGATTAAAACTTATTTAAAGTGTTATGGATATTTATTTGGTATGATATTTATACTTACCATTTTGTTAACAATTATTAACTATTTTTCTAAGATGCCAGTACAATTACTTAAGGTAATTATTCCTCTTATATCATTACTTATTAGTAGTATTTTTCTTGGTAAAAATGTTAAGGAGAAAGGATATATTGAAGGAATAAAATTTTCATCTTTATATTTAATTTTTATTACTTTATTAAATTTTATATTTAAAACAGGATTTAATTATAAGACTTTTATTGTATATATTCTCTTTATTATTTGTGGTATTGTTGGAGCAATGATTGGAATAAATATGAAGAGGCAAAATCTATAGTAATAAAGATATAAAACCCTCACTTTATAATATATCATGTTTAATAGATATCATATATTGAAGTGAGGGTTTTCTCATAGTTTACCTGATAACTAGTAGTTTATTTTATTAAATATATTCTAGTTAAATGATAACATTAAGATATTAATTTTTTAATTCATTACATCTAAAATACTTGGCAATATTTGCATTTTCCTTGATAGTACTCCTGGAAGATATGTTCCTTCTTCCATTTCAACACTAAAAGCTTTAGATAGAATTTCTTTACCACTATCACTAAAATAAACGTAAGTACCATTTTTAATAATATCTGTTACAAATAAAGCTATAAACTTATATTCATTATTAGCAGTAATACTGTTTAACATTTTGATATAAGCTTGTTTACTCTTATTAATTTCTTCGATATTAGTAGTATATATTTGACCTAAACCAATAACACCTTCATCTGTTGGATACTTTTTAAAGTCAGTATATAAGATTTCTTCTTTAGTTTTACCATTTAACTTTGTACCATAAGATAACATATCAAAACCATATTTCTTATAATTTACCTTGGCTATTCTAGCTAAATTATTTACGGCATCTCGGTCAATGTTGGTTGTAGTTGGTGAGTTTAAAATCAAAGTATCGGAAAGAATTCCTGATAGCATAAGGCCAGCCATATCTTTAGGTATTTTAATATTATTTTCTTTATACATTAGATAAATAATAGTATTGGTACTACCTACAGGCATATTTCTAAAGTTAATAGGATGTGTTGTGCCTATATTGGCAATGTTATGGTGATCAATTATTTCTAGAATATCAGCTTCTTCTAGACCGATAGCAGATTGTTCATAGGAATTATGATCTACTAAAATTACTTTCTTTTTGTTATGATATCCTACGTTAACAAACTTAATGATACCAAGACATTTATTATCATTGTTAACAATTGGATAGTATGTATATTTTGTTTTTTCAGCTGCTGAGATAAAGCTACTTAAATCTTCATTTTCGTTAACTACGTGAATTTTTTTAGTATTAATAATAGTTTCTATATTGTTACAGAAATTAAATTTTTTAATTGTATCTAAGTCGCTTAAGCTTGTTCTTATTATATTTACTTTATTAGCTCTAGCTATTTTTAACTGTTCTTTTTTTACTTCCATATTATTAGTAACAATAATTAGTTTAACTTTTGATTTTACAGCATATTCAATGATACTATAACGATTGCCTGTTATTAGAATATCGTTTTCAGTTAATTCTACTTCATTTATAAAGGTTGTTGAACGATATCCAGGAATAATTAGTCTTCCTTTAATGATATTATCATATTTTAAAACCTTTTCGCCACCAATAGTTACTAAGATATTCTTATAGTAGGTATCTATTTTAGAATACTCTCCAGATAGGCATTCTTCAGCAATATCTTTCATAGCTACGATACCTAGAATTTTCTTTTCTTTATTAACAATAGGAATTTTACTAATTCCTTCTTGTTCCATCTTTTTATATGCTTCATAAATAGAAATATCTGATTGAGCCATATATCCTTTAGAGTAATCTAGATCTTTTACTTTTAGTTTAACATCATTTAAGAACATTGGCTGTTTTACGCCAAAATAATTTAAGGCATATGATGTTTCTCTTGTTATTGATGATAAAATGACAGGAATGGCATTTATTCCTTGTTTTTTCTTTAAATATGATAAAGTTATAGCAGCAGTAACACTATCTGTATCAGGGTTACGATGACCAAAAACATATACTTTTTCCATAATTTTTCCTCTTTTCCTTTACTCTTTTTCTTTAAAATATCTATTTTTTACATAGAAGAATAGATAGCTTATTAAAATATATAAAATCATTAAGAATAAAGACTTTATATAGTTATCGGTCTTAATAGGAACTATAAATTCAGCAATTATTAAAATAATACATAGAATAATATTTTCATAGAGAGTATTTAATAATTGATTAAAATAACCTTTTTTCTTTTTTAATCCGAACTTTGATAATAAGTAAGTATAATTAATAATTATTGTAATAGTTAAACTAATAGCAGTACTTAAAATGTCACCGTATACAAGATTATATCCCATACGATAAAAGGCATTTATTAAAGGAATAGTAATAATTATTTTAACTATTAGTCCTGATAATAAGCTAATGATTGAAACAGTTTTATTAATGTTATATTCAAATGTTATATCATACATAGTAATAAATATTAATAAGAAATTCAACATAGCAAGATAAAGTGATTTATCAGGAGCTTGAAATATTAATTTACATGTCAAAGGAGAAACA
>CAJMQX010000020.1 GCA_905215635.1 uncultured bacterium
TATTAATTGAGTCATTTTTACAAAAAATTTGTATCACATCATTTACAAATGTACATAGATATTATTATTAACTACCTGCACTCTCATAATGTTTAATACATCTATTAAAGGTCCAAATTGCTATTACTAAAGGTACAATACACATAAGTGGACTAAGTAAGTATAATAAGTTATCACTTTTTCCTAATATATAATTAATTGGATAATAATTAATACATGCTAAAGGTATCAAGAATGTAAATACTATTAATATTTCTCTTTTAAATAAACTCATAGGATACTGTCCAAATTCTCTACTTCCATCTGTAAATATATTCATAAATTCTAACCCTTCTATTGTCTTAAAACAAAAGCATGCTGAAAATATAAATAATGCTATATATATCATTGAAGAAAACACTAGTAATAAACATAAATATATTATTCCTAAGAATGATATATTATCTATATTAATAATAGCTATTATAAATAGAATTAAACTTCCTATTACTCTACTTAACTTAGTAAATTCTAAATTACTTCCAAACACCTGAATATAAATATTCCTAGGTCTTATCAACATCAAGTCAAGACTTCCCTTTTTAATAACCTCTGAAAATTTATCAAATCCTCTAAAGAAGCATTCAGAAAAGCTAAATCCAAATTGTACTAAAGCTATTCCTAGCATAAGTTCATATACATTATAATCTTCTAAGAAGTTAAATTTATCCATTAGTATAAATACCATAAATGAACTAAGTGATACTGTTAATAGTTGAGCTATACATGTCAAGATAAATGATGATTTATATTCTAGTTGACTTTTTAAATACATTTCTATATATTTCTTAATTAACTTCATATTAACCTCCTTGAACAAATACCTTTCCAAGAGATTTTTTAACTATCATATTACCTACAAATACTAAAATAATTATCCATCCTAACTGAAGTCCTATTCCTAACATTCCTTCATAAATACCTATATTATTAGTATATACTCTAAATGGTAAATCACTAATAAGTCTAAATGGTAAATAATAAGTAAGTCTTTGTATTATATTAGGAAGTAATATTACTGGTACTAATCCTCCTGATAATACTTCCATAATACTATTAATTATACTTCCAATACCAGCATCATTATATGAATAAAATCCAATAGTATATACTAACATGTTAATAGCAGATACTACTAATATTCCTAATACTAGTGATATTAAGAATAAGATAAAGTTACTAATACTACTAGGTAATGCTAATCGATATGGTTCTGGTAATATTAAAGCTACTATTATTACTGGTAATACTCTTAACATACCATTAGCTATTCTTTTTGATATTGATTTAATATACCACCATAAATATAAGTTATAAGGTCTTATTATCTCATATGCCACACTACCACTTCTAATAGCACTAGATATTTCTTGATCATTTACTCTTACTGCCAAAAAACCATAACAAGCTTGATGTAACCATGTATAAGCAATTATCTGTTCTAAATTTATACCTACATCTGACTTTGACGAATAAAAAGCTAAATATATTCCTATCATCATAAGTCCCCAAAAGAATTGTGTTGTAAGTCCTGCTATTGCTGATACTTTATACTGAAGAAAAGTCATCATTCTTAACTTAAAATAATTTACATATAGTCTCATATTTGAAACTCCGTATATAATTTATATATTATTTCATCTATTGAAGAAACTATTACATTAATATCTTTTATTTCACATACTTCTGAATACTTATAGGTAATATCTGATACTGTTAATTTCTTAGTATCTATCTTTATTCTAATTATTCCATTTCCATTACTAATAATTTCTGTATTATCTATTTTAGCTATCTTCTTCATATTTTCATAAATAATTTCTACTATTTTTTCATTTGAATATTTTTCTTTAAGTTCTCTAACACTTCCATCATATAGTTTATGTCCATGTCCTATTACAATTAGTCTATCTGTTAATGATTCTATATCTGCCATATCATGAGTTGTTAATATTACTGTTACTTTTCTTTCTTTATTAATTTTTTTAATAAAGTCTCTAACGATAACTTTACTTACTGCATCTAATCCTATAGTAGGTTCATCTAAAAATAATATTTTAGGACTATGTAATAATGATGCTACTAGTTCACACTTCATTCTCTCTCCTAAACTAAGTTGTCTTACTGGAGATTTAATTATTTCTTCTAGATGTAGTATTTCTACTAATTCTTTTTTATTTTTTTCGTATTCTTCATCTGGTATTTTGTAAATATCCTTAAGTAAATCGAATGAATCTTCTGCTGGAATATCCCACCATAGTTGACTTTTCTGTCCAAATACTACTCCTATTTCTTTAACATATTTAATTCTGTCATCAACTGGATTCATTCCTAAAATATTGATTTCCCCTTTATCCGGAGCAAGTATTCCACAAAGCATTTTAATTGTTGTACTTTTTCCAGCCCCATTTGGACCTATGTATCCAACAATTTCCCCCTTTTTAATCTTAAATGATATGTCATCTACTGCCTTAACTATCCGATACTCTCTCTTAATAAAAGATTTTAGTGCATTTTTAAATCCACTATCTCTTTTTACGATCTTATATTCTTTGCTAAGACCATTTACTGTGATAATATCCACAAATACTCCTTCCTAACACGCAAAAAAAGCCATTAACTTTCCAAATAAAGTATAAAATGACTGTAAATTATTAGCATTTCCTCCGTATCAGTATTTAACATATCATAATTATTTCTAAAAAGCAAGAAAAAAGAAAGATTTTTTTATTTTTCTTTCTTCTTATTAACTAAACGATATATCCAAGCATTATCATTCTCAATAATTAAGAATATTGCTTCTTTATTTTTTTCTATTTCTTTAAATGATATAGGACTTTCTACTCTATTATATACATCCATAAGTTCTATAAAACTATCTACATATATTAAGTTATATTTCTTTTTATTGTATAATTTATTAACATTAACTATTATATCTCTATTATCTTTAAGTATCTTTTTAAGTTCTTTATTATAATTACTTTCCATCTTAGAAATATCTATCATTTCTTTTATTACTAGTATTAATAATGACATTCCTATTGATCCACTTAAAGCTGCAAATATTAAGAATAAATAATTAACATCACTCTTAGTAGTAAATTCATAATAACTATCACTCTTATTATTATCATTTATCACATTTATTTTAAATGTATCATAAGTAAGTGGTACTATTACTTTTATAATTCTATCATCATTAACTTCTTTTGTTAATCCACTAAAGTCTACTGTTTTATTCATTTTAAATTTAACTAATAAATAACCAGATATATCTAATCCATATTCTTCTTTAAAGTCATCTATTACTTTCTTATATTCTTTATAACCAATTCTAACAGTATCTTTAATATCAATAGTATCTATCTTATTTTTATTTAATACTTCCACTTTACTATCTAATTCATTATATTCTTTTATCCATAATGGATCATTAATATCATCTTCATATGCTACTACTTGAGCTTCTACAAGATAAGAATAATATCCACTTATATATCTATCAAACTTAATCTTATAATTAAAGTCCATATCTATATAATCAACAAGTTCTGTAATATATTTCTTATTCATATCAAGTATATTACTTTTATATATATTATTATCTTTTAAATATACTCTATATTCTACATTACTACTCTCTTTATAATTAATTAGTGTTTTAACTAAAGTATTAAATCCATTATATCCAAAGATATATGTAAGTGTAAAAGAAACAACCATTAGTATTATTAATAAAATTGATCTTTTTTTCATTCCTCTAGCCACCTCTCACTTATTTATTCTTTTATTATGCTATTCTTCCTAGCATACCGCCTAAAAAACTATTAGCAGAAAATGTTGTTACTCCAAAGAAGGTAAATGTATCTGCAAGTGCTTTATCAAATCCTTTTAATCCTTCTAATTTTTCAAGAACAGCTTCCATTTCTTGTTTTACTTGTCTACATTCATCTAATTGTTCATTACATTCTGCTATAAGTGCTGAATTATCTACTTTTTGTAATTTTGTTCCTGCAGGTTTACCATCATCATCATAAACAGTTACTTCTTCCCATTCATCATTTAATGCAGCAATACGAGCTACTAGCATTTCTATCTGTGTAGCTAAATTATCAATACTTGTTTTTACTTCAGGAATTGTTGAAGTATCTAATACAACATTATCATCAAAGTATTCAATTAATTTCTTATATGATTCTATTGTTTTATCAATAAATTTCATTGCATAATCATTCTTCTCTTGTAACATTTCACTATATTCATCCATCTTATCTCTAACTAAATCCCAGCCTTCGCCTTGAAGCTTACCATTAGATTCTTCAATGAATTTATCTATTTCTGCCTTTAGCTTTGTTGTTTCCTCAATATCTTTGTTCATGTTACTAATAATTTCATTATTTGCTGATACTTCACTAAGTAACGATTCCATAGTCATATTTATCTCATTACCTTGACTAATATCTGTAGTAGAAGAAATAAATGCCTCTTTATATTTTTCAAAATCTATATCCATTGCTGCTAGCGAAGAATCTATTTGTCCACAAATAGTATTAGCCATTCTAGCATCCAAATTTTGTATAGATTCCGCTATACTAATAATACTATCACATGACTTCATTACTCCGTTTATTATTCCTTTAGAAGCATCTGCATAATTATTATAAAGATCACTAACTACTTTAAATGTTGCTGATCCATTATCTTCTGGAATATATCTATTAACACTATTAATATTCATTCCAGCTGCTAAACTCTTTAAAGTTTCCATTCCATCTTGTATAAATTCATAATCTACTGACACTAAAGGATTCGCTAAATAATCACGTTTAACTGATACATAATCTGGTACACTCTTTTTACCTGATACTAAGTCTAGATATTCATCATAAGATATTGGAACTGCTATTCCATCACTCATTGCATAATATTCAAATTCTTCTTCTGCAGATGAATTATAATCAAACTTATAACCCGATATATCTTTTTCTACATTTCCGCCCTTGTTTTTATCCCCACCGGTAATACTAGGTATCATTGATCCACCAAAAACACTTGGAGCTACCGCATGATCGTCCCCCTCATTACCACTAGACTTATAAGTAGCAAAAACCATTGTTAAATCAGACTTTTCTGACCATCTAACATATTCCTTAGGAACATAGAAACCTGCATCTACTTCTTCACCAGGCACTACTTCCATCTTTAATGCCTCTAAACGATTTGCTAAAGATGGATCACTATTAGCAGTATCTGCTGATAATCTAGGTTCAATAGCTACAAAAGTTGTTCCATTATCAGCCAAGGTATTTAACATTTCTAAATTATTAGCATCATCAACAGAAAAGCCATTAGGTCCTGAACCATTAGAAACATCATCTCCCCAGTCAACAGTATATACTACATTTATATTATTATTATCAGGATTTGCTTTAATAGTCAAAGCTGCCGCTTCTAAAGCTCCTTTTGCACCAGCACTCCAACCAGAATAACTAGTTTGCTTTGGAACGTCTACTGAAGCATTACTATATGCACTATCAATTAGTCCATTAATTTGATCAGATAATCCTGCTATTTTATTACCATAACCACTTTGTATATTTACAACAAAAGCATTAGCATTACCATTTTTAGTAAGTTCATCACGAAAATATTGCGGTTGAGCTCCATCAAAACCATCTAGTCCACCGCCACCGCCACCAACGTATAATAAAGGCTGTGTATTTTCATCAATTCCACCGTCTGGAACTGTCCATCGCATCGTATAATATTGGCCATCATTACCTCGTATTTGCTTCTTATGAAGACCAGGAGTAAAATCTTCTTCCGTAAAATTATAATTATCCATATCTACCTACATCCTTTTCATTATTATAACATATTTCTAGACTATCTTACTAAATTTCTTTCTTTTTATTAACAATATGGTATCATTCTAACTATCTTATTAGGAAGTATCTCTTTCAAATACTTAAAATTAATAAGTAAATATACTATTCCACATACTATTCCTGTAATAGCTAAATTAAATACTTGTACCATTCTACTAGGGTTATCTATAGGTAAAATCATCTTAAATCCTTTAAACATCACTATAAGTACTATTACTGATAGGATAAATCTAGGTATAACCTTAATCGTATCCCTATAATTAAGATGCATTTCCTTATTTAAATAAATAATACTAATACTATTAGATAATAAGAAACCTAATAAAGTAGCCGTAATTGCTCCATAATATGCTGGTAAATTAAGTTTAGCAAATAAATACATTAAAGGTATATCTAATATTAAATTAGTTAAAAGACCAGTTATAACACTTACATATATTAATTTAGATTTATTTAAACTCTGTAATAAAGAATTAATAACCATATATAAACAGTCAAAGATTGTTACTATTATCGTATATTTAATTATCTTACTACCATATTCACTACTACCATAGAAGACATCCCATAAGCTTTGTGACATACAACTTAAATATATTGCTAAAGGAGCTACAATTAAAAGTATTATTTTTAAACATTTATTAAAGTTATTATTTACTGCTAACATATTCTTCTCCGTATAATCTTTTACCATATTAGGAATAAGACTAACTATAAGTCCTGTAGAAATAGAAGTAATAATAGTATTAAATTTAACTCCCCAAGTAGTAAATACACTACTAATAAATTCTGTATCAGTAGCACTAAATCCTAATTTAGGCAATGTCCTAATTACTAGTATCATATCTGTTGAAGTATATAAAGTATTAGCAAGATTAATAACAATAAAAGGTATTGAATAACATATTATCTTCTTAATAATTTCCTTATCCTCATCTTTAGTAGTAACTGGTTTAATATCAAGTCCTATTTGTTTTTTATTATGTTTAACTACTCTATTAAGATAGATAAATGTTGCTATTCCTCCTATACATGCTGCAAATACAGAAATACCTACTCCATATTTTATTGGTAATTTAAAAGTATAAGTACATAAATAACTACCTACTATAATTACTAATATTCTAACTATTTGTTCTATAACTTGACTAATAGAAGGTTCTTTAATATATCTATGTCCTTGTAAATAACCTCTCTCAATACTAAGAAATGGTATAATTAATAATGCAAATGATATTAATCTAATAACAAATGTAACATCATCTATGGTATTTCCTCCTTCAAGTTCTCCAATAATTAAATTAGATAACTGTGGAGCAAAACTAAAACAAACTACAAAAGCAAATATCGAGAAAATCATTACAATATTTGTAGCTATTCTATACATCCTTGTTTTCTTATTCATTTCCCCAAGTGTATTATATTCACTAGTAAGTTTACTTATTGCTAAAGGTATTCCAGCTGATGAAATAATTAGAAAAACATTATATATATTATAAGCATATCCATATAATGTTCCTCCCTGTTCTCCTATTATCTTATAAAAAGGAATTACATATAATACACCCAATATCTTTGTAATAATAATACAAAATGTCGCAATAAAGGCTCCCTCTAAAAAAGATGATTTCTTTAATTTATTCATATTAATCCTCACAAAAATATACTTTATACCATATCAAGAATATATAAATATTATATATCTTTCTACCATTATTACATATTCCTTGATAATGATCTTCTAATAATTTATTTATTACATCTTTATCAAAAAACTTTGATACATAATCATAATTAAAGCATTTCTTAACTTCCTTATAATATTTTTCTTCTCTTATCCACTTAGAAAATGGAACTGGAAATCCTAATTTTCTTCTCTTAGACCAATCTTCTGGCATAACTTCATCAGCTACACTTCTAAATATTTCTTTTGTCTTTTTCTTTCTTACAAGATATTTTGTAGGTATTTTTCTAGCTACATTCCATACTTCTTTATCAAGAAAAGGTACTCTAAGTTCTATTGAATTAGCCATTGTCATTTTATCTGCTTTAAGTAATATATCTTGTGGTAACCAGAAATGCATATCTATATACATCTTTTTTAAAACATCATTCTCATGTTTTACTTTCTCATAATAAGGTTTAATTACATCCGTAGTAGTCATATTATCCTTAAGTCTATCACATAGTATCTCATTAGCCTCTTCTTCATTCATCACTTGAGCATGTCCAATATATCTCTCACAGAAAGGCTTACTATATTTAATTAAAGTATTCTTACCAGGAAAATGTGGTAACTTCTTAGCTATTCCTGCTATTGGCTTTTTAATAAAACCTGGCATATTCATATATATCTTTACTGGTAAAGGTTCTAAATATTCATTATACCCTCCAAACATCTCATCAGATCCTTCTCCCGATAATACTACTTTTACTTGTTTACGAGCTAATTCTGATAAGAATAATAAAGGTACTGTCGAAAGATTAGCATGTGGTTCATCAGTATAATATTCTACCTTAGGAAGACTTTCAAAAAATTCTTCTTTTGAAATATACTTACTATAATTCTTAACATGCATTAAATCAGAAAAATCTTTTGCCATTTTTGTCTCATCAAATCCTGCCACATCAAATCCTACTGAAAAAGTCTTATCAGGTTTAGCTACACTAACAACGTATGATGAATCTACTCCTCCTGATAAATAAGAACCAACTTCAACATCAGAAGTAATTTGATGATATTTAATTGAATTAGCTAAAACATCTTTAATCTCTTTTTTATATTCTTCATAAGGTTTATTCTCTTTATCATAAACAATATTAAAGTATTCTCCAATCTTTAACTCTCCGTCATGATATTTAAAATAATGCCCAGGTTTTAACTTATATACATTCTTAAAGAATGTTTCTTCAAAAACAGAGTATTGAAAAATTAAATACATCTTCAAAGACTTATCATTTACTTCCTTAACAAAATTAGGATGTGGTATCATCCCCTTAATTTCTGAGCCGAACATAAATTCATCATCTTTTTTATAATAGTAAAATGGTTTAATACCAAAATGATCACGACATCCTACTAATTCTCCACTCTTAGTATTATATATAACAAAAGCAAACATTCCTCTTAATCTAGGAAATAATTCCTCTTTATACTCTTCATATCCATG
>CAJMQX010000021.1 GCA_905215635.1 uncultured bacterium
AGATATTCTCCTAGTATCTTATCTAAAAATTCTACTCTATCTTTATCATTTAATATATCACTATCACCAACAAGTTTCTCTATACTAACATTATCATCTTTCTTCTTATTATCATTAATATTCTCATTCTTATTTTCTATATTAGTATTATTACTTCTTCTACCTAACATAAAACTACCAACTAAAGTCATTGCTATTAATATAACTATCAGTAGTATATAGACTTCTATTCCCATACTTTTACTTTTTTTCTTCATTTTATAAGCCTTCTACAAATCTATCTTTACTATCCCAATCAGTAAATTCTCCATTAAATTTTGTATATTTTATACTATTTTTATTAATTGTACGCTTGCTATCTCCATCATGATATATTGTAGCATATTCTTCTAGCTTACCATTACTAATATCATTTACATCTACTACTACTATTCTTCTTTCTTGTGAATATTGATAAGCTTCTGTAACAACTTCTTCAAAGAATACTGTTAAAACATATTTACCTGTCATACTGCTTTTACTAACTTTAGTAATTACTCCATGATTACCAGTATCTGTATGTAATGCATATTTTAAATATTTATAATCATTTCCTTCTTTAGAAAAATATATTCCCGTTCCATTCCCAGAATCTGCTTTAGCTAAATAATCTCCTAGTATGCTATCTAAGAATTGACTTTTCTCTGTTCCTACTATTTCAATACTCTTATCTATTAGTTCTCCTAATTCTTTATCAGTAAGTGTATTATTTGTACCTGTATTATTATCATTATTACTATTATTATCTTCTTCTTTAATATTATCTCCATGACTAGTACCAGCATTCTTATTACAATTCCTACTACCAGAACTCTTTCCTAAAGAAAAGCTTATTACACATAACAGTATTATAATTGTTACTCCTACAACTACTACTAATTTCTTATTATCTTCAAATACTTCTTTAATCTTCATAATTTATTCTCCTATCTATATTTTATTTTTTATTTATAATTAAATATTTCTAATTACTATTTTTATCTATCTCACCATTTACCCTTCTTATCTCTTCATTTATCTTATCTATATCAAGATTATCATTAATATTCTCATTACTAATATTATATTTCTTCTTTATTTTTATTATCTTCTCATAACTATCTTCTATTAATTTACTATCTATCTTACCTTTATCCATCATCTTATAAAGATCTTTATATAATCTTCTAGTATCTCCTTTTTTATATTTAATCATTAGTATATTACATCCTGCTTGTATACTTTTATTAATCATATTTTTAATACCATAAATATATTTCATTGTATTCATTCTTAAATCATCTGTAATAATTAATCCTTGATAATTATATTTATCTATTAAGTATTTTCTTATTATTTCTTTATTAATTGTAGCCGGTTCTCTTCCACATCCTGATACTTTTAAGTGTCCTACCATTATCACGTCACATCCATTATTAATAGCACACTCATATACTACTAAATCTTCTTCCATTCTTTTAGTATCATTAATTGTAGATACTAAATAATGACTATCCGCACTAACTAATCCATGTCCTGGAAAATGTTTTACTACTGGTATTATTTCTTTATCTTGATAATCCCTCATACTAGCTATTCCATATTTAATAACCATATCTTTATTAGTACCATAACTTCTATTACCAACAATCTTACTATCATCATATAAAATATCTAATACTGGAGCTAAATTCATATTAACTCCCACGCTTTTTAATATCTCTCCTGTTATTAAGTTACATTCATTAACTATTTCTATCTTACCAGTACTAGCTTGCTTTCCGGCACTATATATTCTCTCTATCTCATCAGGTATTCTATTAACCCTTCCATTTTCTTGATCTATTGCTATAAATAAAGGTATATTATTCTTATTAATATCTTTAATTCTATTAACTAATTCTCTCATAGAATTAATATCATGATAATTCTTTTTATATAATACTAATCCCCCTATCTTATATTCTTTAATTAGTTTAATAATCTCTTCATTAATATCTTCTATATCAAGACCTATCATTATCATCTGTCCAAATTTATCTTTAATGCTAGTATTCATAATACCTCCAGTAATATTTCTATATCAAAATAATTATATCAAAAAAAGAAGAATTTTTCTATTCTTCTTTAGTTATTTTTTCATAATCTCTTTTTTTCTTTTTTCATATAATTTTTTAAACTTTTCTACTTTTAATTTTGCATTAGGAAAAGACTCTACAAATCTCTTTGTTAAGTATGAATGGCTTACTAAATAATCATGTACTTTCTTATTCATCTCTTCAGTATCATCTTTATAGTTTTCTACTCCTGCCTTACGATATTTTAAAACTACTAAGAAAGATACTATTAAATCCGTAAAGAAAAGTATCATTAATATTATTCCTAATATTATTATAAATTTTTCACTACCTTTATCTAGTAACTTTACAAATATAGGATTAATAACATACATAATTAACATTCCACATAATCCAAATGGAATTGCTGTTTCTAAACATACTCTTCCATTTATATTAAATTTACGATTACTATAATCCCACCATCTAGCATTAAATAATAATTCCATTAATAAACTAGTAAGATATTCTACTACCATACATACTGTCATTGATAGTATAAATAATACTAGATAATTATCTGTATAATCTTTTAATAAAAATATTATTAATAATACTCCTGTTCCATATATAGGACAATAAGGTCCTATCATAAACCCTCTATTAATAAATCTCTTATGTTGGATATAAGAATTAACTACTTCTACTACCCAACCAAGAAAAGCATACATTAAGTATAGTAAGAATAAATAACATATCTTATACATTTTTAATTCCTTTCTGTTCTTTATAAGCTTTCATTACATTCATCCCAAGCATAGCTACTGTCATAGGTCCTACTCCTCCAGGAACAGGTGTAATATACTTAGTATTTGGAGCTACTTCTATAAAGTCAACATCTCCGCATAACCCTTCTTCACTTCTAGTAATTCCTACATCTATTACTACGCTTCCTTTTTTAACCATATCTTTAGTAATAAACTTAGCCTTACCTACACAACTAATCAAAATATCTGCTTTCTTAGTTACCTTTTCAATATCTTTAGTCTTAGAATGACACACTGTTACTGTAGCTCCAGCATTAAGAAGCATCATTCCCATAGGTTTTCCAACTAAGTTACTTCTTCCTACTACTACAGCATTCTTTCCTTCTATGTTAATATTATATCTCTTAAGTAATTCCATTACCCCATAAGGAGTACAAGAATATAAAGCATCTTTATTATGAAATAAAAGTCCTGCATTCATATCAGATAAACCATCAACATCTTTAATAGGAATAACTGCATTCTGTATAATATCTGTATCTATCTGTTTAGGAAGAGGCATTTGTACCATTACTCCATTAACATTATCATCTTTATTAAGTCTATCTATAATCTCAAGTATCTTATCAGTAGTAGTATCTTCTTCTAGTTTTATATGTTCATATCCATATCCTATATGTTCAGCCATTTTAGCTTTCTGTTTAATATAAACATTACTAGCTTCATTATTTCCAACTTGAATAACTACTAATTTAGGTTTTTCTTCTAATTTACTAACTTCTTCTTTTAGTTCATCTAAAATAATTTTTTTAATACTCTTTCCATCTATTAAAGTATACTTACTTCTCATTCTCTTCCTCCAATACTTTATAAGCAACCTTTCCTACTAATGTTTTAGGTAAACTATCACGATATTCATATTCATAAGGCCATGAATATCTAGCCAAATTATCTTCACAATACTTCTTTATTTTCTTTTTAAGTCCTATTGTAAGTTTAACATTCTTATTTATTACTATATAAGCTTTAGCCACTTGTTTCTTATATGGATGTGGTATTCCTATTACTACACAACTATCTACTTCTTTATTCTGCATAATAATATTTTCTACATAACTAGGATATATATTATATCCTGATGATACTATAAGCCTTTTTAATCTTTGCTTAAAGTAAACAAAACCATCTTTATCCATACATCCTATATCCCCTGTATGTAACCAATATGTTCCATCTTTATGTTTAACTACTGTCTTCTTAGTACCCTCATCATCATTTAAGTATCCCATCATTACTGTTGGTCCACTTATACATATTTCGCCATCTTCTAAGAATTTAGCTTCTTCCATTGTCTCAATTTTTATAATCTTAAAATTCATATTAGGTAAAGGTATACCAATACTATTATCTCTATATTCAAATCTAGGATTTAAACAACATGCTCCAGTACACTCCGTAAGTCCGTATCCACATCTTACTTGTGCCCTAGATCCATGTTCTCTTAAATAATCATCTATCTGCTTTTTAAATTCTGGTATTAAGGTATCTCCCCCACTAACTACACATGTTAAATTAGATAAATCTCTCTTTCCTAATTTAGTTTTAAGTAATGCTTCATATAAAGTAGGTACTCCTGTTATAAAACTAGGATTATATTTCTTAAGTAAACTACCAAACTTCCTAGGACTAAAATCTGGTACTAATATTACTTTCATACCTATATATAATGGTGTATGTACTGATACTCCTAAACCAAATCCATGAAATATTGGTAATACTGCTAAAATAGAATCCCCCACTTTAGCAGGATCGCATGCTATATGACATTGCATAGCCAAAGCATTAAAATTCATATTACTAAGTCTAATTCCTTTAGGACTTCCTGTAGTGCCTCCACTATATAATATTACTGCCTCATCAAGACTGCTTCTCTTAACCTGACTTAAATCCCTATCATATACTCCCATCTTAATAAGATCACTATAAAATATTGCTTTTTCATTTTTCTCTATCTTATTCTTTCTCCCTGAGAAAAACCAATAAAGTACCATCTTTGTTCTAGTCATATCATCAGATATACTAGACACTATTATTTTCTCAACCTTAGTCTTATTAATAATACTCATAAGTTTATCATAAACTAAATCTATTGTTAAAATATATTTACTATCAGATTCATTTAAGTAATATTCTATTTCTGTTTTACTAGATAAAGGATGTATCATACAAGCTGTAGCCCCAATCATATTAATTGCATAAAAAGTAATAATAGCTACTGGTGTATTAGGCATACATATTGTTACTCTATCTCCTTCATGAATACCAAGTTCTATTAATGCACTAGCACACTTCTTTATCTTAATTATAAATTCTCTATAAGTAACTTTCTTTCCATAGTATTCATAAGCATAATTAAATGGATACTTTGAAGCCGTTCTATTAATTAACTCAAATATAGTCATATCTGGATAATTAATCTTTTTATTTCCATCATAATACTTATCCCATGGATCTCCATTAGAATCTGTTATCTTATCAATAACATTATTAAGTATCTTACTTACACTTATCAATAATGATCTTATCACTAGCCTTATCCTCCAATAAAGATGGATTATCTAAAATATATTCAAGTAAGTTAACACTCTTAGCAAAATATACCCCATCAGCTATTCTTTCATCCAAGGTAATTCCTAGATCACAAACATATCTCTTTTCTATCTTTCCATCTACTACTCTAACATCTTCTTTTATTTCTCCAATTGTAAGTAATATTGAATTAGTACCAAAATTAGTTAAGTTATGATATATTCCATCACAATGAATACTACCTAAGTTAGATACTAGTATACTACTATGATATATACTATTCTTAGTAAGTGAACTAGGTAATAAATCATGATTATCAAGCCTTTTTATAAACCATACTATTATTGCCATTACAAATTTAGGTAATTTACCTAACTTATTAACAAAATCATCTGTATGACTTTCTTTATTACTTCTAATCTTCTTAACATCTTCTGTTATTCTTTTACTAATATCATCTAACTTATCATCTTCTAATACTTTAATAACTGTAAGAAATTCTCTTGCTGTATCAGAAAAGTCTGTTTTAGCTACAAATGATATTGTTACATCATTTCTTTGATACTTACATCCCCCTATTAAAAATCTATTAAGTAAAGGTCTATTATATATAACCTTCCCTATAGCCATGCAAAAGAGATGAAAATACGTTATCTTTTCATTCTCTTTTTTCTTCTCGTTCATATATTCTACTAAATTAGTAACATCTATTGTTTTAGATATATATACCTCAGAATCACTTCTTCTAGGTTTAAGATAGTATAAAAATCTATCAAATCCATTCATCTTGATTTTTTTACCATCTCTTCTATCTCCAAACTTCTTATTCATTACTTTCCTCTAAGGTTCCTACATAATAGTTTTTCTTTCCTCTTCTAATAATAATATAATTAAATAAGAAATCTTTATCTTCTACTACATATTCTAAATCATTAACTTTTACTCCATTAATACTAATAGCATTACTACTAATAAATTCTCTTGCTTCTCTCTTGCTTGAAGCAATACCCATCTCTATTAATAAATCTACTAATAATATACCCTTCCTAACATTAACTTTCTTATATCCTTTAAATAATTCTTCTATCTCTTCTTTATCAAGTTTCTTAAATTCTCCCGTAAATAATACTTCACTCATTAATACTGCTTTTTCATATTCTTCTTTACCATGTAAATCTGTAATTATCTCTCTAGCCAATGTTTTATGAGCTTCTCTTAATTCTGGATGTTCATTATTCTTAACTTCTAATTCTTCTATTTCTTCTTTACTTAAGAATGTTAACATCTTCAAGTATTGTATTATCATACAGTCTTCTAAGTTAATTAGGTATTGATATAGTTCATAAGAAGAAGTCTTATTCTTATCTAACCATAAGGCATTTCCTTCTGTCTTTCCAAATTTAACTCCATTACTATCTGTAACAAGTGGCATAACCATACCATATATTTCTTTACCAAGTTTCTTTCTAGTAAGTTCTATTCCTGATGTTATATTTCCCCATTGATCACTTCCTGCTACTTGTAATGTACATCCTCTTGTTTCATATAAATACATAAAGTCCATTGCTTGTAATATCATATAAGAAAATTCTGCATAAGTAATTCCACTTTCTAATCTATTTTTAACTTTATCTTTAGCTAACATATAATTAACATTAAAGTACTTTCCATAATCACGAAGGAAATCAATAATATTAATATCCTTAGTCCAATCATAGTTATTAACTACTTCAAATCCAAATATCTTCTCAGCTTGTGCCTTAAGTCCTTTAAAGTTATGTTCTACTTCTTCTTTAGATATCATAGGTCTTTCTGCTGTAGGTTTAGGATCTCCTATTAATCCTGTAGCTCCTCCTACTAATAATATAGGCTTATGTCCTGCTTTAGCTAATCTCTTACTAATTAAGAATGATGAATAGTGTCCTATATGCATACTATCAGCTGTAGGATCAGTTCCTATATAGAATGTTAAGCTCTCATTATTAAGCTTATCTATTAAAGCTTCATCACTAATTTCTTGTATTAATCCTCTCCATTTTAAATCCTCATATAATGTCATATCTATCTCCTCTTTCCTATTTCATTTCTTCTAATTAATTTATTATATTCTACTTCTATTAAGTCATTACTTCCATCTAAGGTATTCTCATCTACTCTAAGACATAATGCATTCTTAATATCATATCCATTATCTACCATCTGTTTAAGTGTCTTAAAGCTAACTATAGCTCTTCCTAAGTTCATTTCTTTATCATAACTTTTACCACTAACCACTGATAATAAATAATCTTCTACTTCTTCAAATCTAGTTATATCACCACTAGGTATAGTAATCATATCTCTTTTTTCTTTCTCTTTTTGTATTATATCTTCTAATACTTTTTCTACTTCTTTAGACATAAAACCTCCTAACTTTATAATAAAAAAAAATGATACCAAAAGGAGTCAATTAAGACGGTACCATCCTTTATTTAACTTATTTTAGATAACGGTATTACCCGTTTAGCTAAAGATATGTAATTCATTATTATCTTTCTATTAGTTTCCCCCTACCACTAACTCTCTATAAGTTAAATCTAATAACTACTTCTTTATCTTTAATACTAATAACTTCTTTCTCACTAAAGAAATTATATCAAACATTTATCTATTTATCAATACCTAAATTCTACTTTTTGGAATTAACAAAGTTCACGTTAACGGTTTAATCCTTATATCAATGTTTAAAACATTAATACCATATTTAATTACCCCCTGTGTCATTTTTGAAATACAAAAATGACACATAAACCTTTCGGTTCATTTTTGCAAAAAAAGAGGCAAAAATGAACCATCTTGTATCGTTATATTATCTTTACCACTTATTTTTAGGCCCTGTTTAAGATTACTTTTTTACAGAGCAAGTCGCTTACGCTCCAATCTGGGAGAGAACGGCGCGGAAACTGCTGTTGTGCCTGACACCACCGCACCTGTTCTTGAAGTAGAACGCGCCTGCGTAGGAACCATCGCTATAGCCGCCCCCGCGATAGAACCACGGGTTACCGGAGTAGACAAAGACCGCGGTTTCACCATACCAGCTACTAACTTCAGATAAACCATGGCCATAACACATTCCACCATTACAGGCAGTTAAGGCACTTATTGTTGTACCACTATATGCTTTATATACATTATAATATTTAGTATCAGGAAAATCTACACCGGTATATGAATCACCGGCAGCTCCTAATAAGCCGGTAAAACCTGAATTATCTGTTGTACTATTACCACTCCATAACTGTCCATCAGAATTAGCAAATACGCCCATTACTCTTTCCCAAGCCCCACCAGACATATCGTAGATTCCCGTAATATTACCGGTAGTGCTGGCTAAGATGTTTAGATTTCTAGTACTACTTTTAGTATTAGCACCATAATCTAACAAATACCCATCCCAGGTATAATAGCCATAATAATTATATAAATCTGTAGAAGACTGTGCGGTATAGGTTTTATTTACCGGAGTTTTGCCGCCAACATTACCGCCACTTCTTCCGGTATAATATGATGATGAATTATTAAAATATACTTCCCTATTTACGCCATATTTAGAATGAGATAGATAGGCAGCGGCGCCCCATTCGTCATTTTTCATCA